>JASJYE010000288.1 GCA_030123645.1 Candidatus Hydrogenedentota bacterium
TCCGAAGTTTATCGCGTAATCGCCGCGAAGCGGGCGGCGCGCAAGGCGAGCTGGGCGCAGTCCGGCGACGCGAGTGTTGGGTCGCTTTCGAGGATCTCTTCAGCGTCCCTGCGTGCGCGATCGAGCAGCCGGATGTCTTTAACGAGGTCGGCCACTCGCAGGTCGCTGAGGCCGGATTGGCGCAAGCCGTAGGTTTCGCCGGGCCCGCGGAGCTTGAGATCCTCTTCAGCGATGGCGAATCCGTCGGTTGTGGCGCACATGACCTCGAGCCGGCGCCTTCCTATTTCGGTCTCGGCTTTCCCCATCAAAAAGCACTTCGAGGGCACGCTGCCGCGTCCGACGCGCCCGCGCAATTGATGTAGTTGGGTCAAGCCGAATTGTGCGGCGTCTTCGATCACCATGGTCGTTGCATTCGGCGCGTCGACGCCTACTTCGATGACGGTAGTGCTGAAGAGAACGTCGATGCCGCCGGTCCGAAATGCGCCGAGCACCCGGATCTTCTCCTGTGTATCGGCGCGGCCGTGGAGGAGGGCGGTCCGCAACTCCGCGAAGGGGCCGGTCGAAAGCGCTTCGAAGTGAGAGACTGCGGCGCGCGCGGTTCGCCTATCCGAATCTTCGACGAGGGGACAGACGATATAGCTTTGCTGCCCTTTCTTGGCCTGTTCTAGGAGGTGCGCGTAGACTTGGTCTTCGGCACCGGGCGCGATGCACCGGGTCTCGACGGGTTGGCGTCCGGGGGGCAGCTCGTCGATCACGGTGATGTCCATCGCGCCGTAGAGCGTCATGGCGAGGCTGCGCGGGATGGGTGTGGCGGTCATGTGCAGCAGGTCGGGGTGCGAGCCTTTCGCTGCGAGGCGCCCGCGCTGGATGACGCCGAAGCGGTGCTGCTCGTCGAAAATGACCAATCCCAAGTTTTTGAAGAGCGTTTTTTCTTGAAAGAGCGCGTGCGTGCCCACGACGATGTGCGCGTCACCGGAGTGAATCGTGGCGCGGGCGCCGGAGGTCGAGCTGGTCAACAGGGCCACGTGCAGACCGAGGGGGGACAGGGCCTCTTCGAGGGTGGCGTGGTGTTGCGCGGCAAGGACCTCCGTCGGCGCCATGAGCGCCGTTTGAAGGCCTCCGTCCGCTGCCGAAACGATGGCGTGCAGGGCGACGGCCGTCTTGCCGCAGCCGACGTCGCCTTGGAGCAGCCGCGCCATCGGTCTTGGGGATGCCATGTCCTCGAGGATGTCGCCGATGGCCCGTTGTTGCGCGCCGGTCAGCTTGAAGGGGAGGTTGTGCGAAAAAGCTTCGAGCAGCGGTCCGTTGGTGGTGTGGCGGGTTCCCAGTAGTTCATCGTGACGAAGGGCGCGCTCACGAAGGACGCCGAGCTGAAGGCCGAGGAGCTCTTCATAGGCGAAGCGCTCGCGCGCTCTGGGCGCCTCCTCCAAATTGTCCGGGAAATGCGCTGACTGCAGCGCCTCGTGCACGGGGGGGTAGCCGTAGCGGTCGCGGAGGTTTTCTGGCAAGGTCTCCATGAGTGTATGTGCAGATGCGTCGAGGGCGGTTCGGATCCAACGGCGGAGCATCCGTTGGCTTATCTTTTCGGTGAGGGGATAGAGGGGGACGATGCGGCCGGCGTTCAGGAGATCGTCTTCGTCGCCGGTGAGGAATTCATAGTCGGGGTTCTTTAGCGCGAGGCCTTTGTAGGACTCGACGGTGCCCGTAAGGAGGACGCGTAAGCCGGGCGTGAAGGCCCTCGCTAGAAAGCCGCGGCCGAACCAGGTCGCCTTGATCTCTCCGGTGGCGTCTTTGAAACGGGCCTCGGCGAGTGACATCCGTCCGCGAAGACGCACGGCTCGCGCGGAAACGACTTCGGCTTGAATGGTAACGGTATCCCCCTTCGCTGCGTCGGCGATGGATGTCGTCTGGCGGCGGTCCTGATAGTCGCGGGGAAAGTGGAAGAGGAGGTCCCGTATCGTGGTCACGCCGAGCTTCGTTAAGAGCCGTGCGCGCTTGGGTCCGATACCGGGCAAGGTATCGACGGAATCGCCCAGATGCAGCTGGGGCGGGTGAGAAAGAGCTTCAAGATCCCGTGCGCGCGTCTGGTTCCCCATAGAATTGAGTGGATCCCCCTTCGATACGACCATCTTAACGGAGGGCGGAGGTGATTTCCAGGTTAGGTGAAGGGGAGGAAGTGGTCTTTGGCTGGAAGGGCGGGCCAGTTTCAAGCGTGGCGTATTTTCTGTTAGAATTGCTTAGTACCCCTTGGGAATTGATCTATTTCGCATCAAACTTGTGAGAGAAGACGGGCCGTTGTCATCAGAACACACAGATCCCCGCGAGGCATCTGAGGAGGCTGCGCGAGCGAAGACCAAAGAGGTAGTAAGTCCGCCCCAGAAGCTGCGTTACCGGATGATACGCTTCGTAGTTCTGTTCGCTGTTCTCGTACTCGCGATGCTTACGGGCTATCGCTACGCGATCAACACCGAGGCGAATATGTGGTATCTGTTCCAGGTCGCGCGTTCGACGGCCTGGGCGCTCGATGTGGTGGGTCAGCGGGGAGAGGTCGAGCCGGATAGGCTTCTGGCGATGACCCAACGCAAACGCGCTGAACTCGCCGAATGGCGCGGGGATGCTCCAGTAGACGGCGAGTCGATCGCGGACAGCGTGAGCGCGGAGCCGCCGCTGACGGCGTGGGAGTCGTGGCTGCACAAGGCTTACTCGCTCATCCGCGATGGGGGCAGTCTTCAAGAGTATGGGCCGACGGTCTACTTCCTCGTCAAGAAGGGCCTCGTTTCGCGCCGGGAGGATCTGCGCAAGGAACTGGCGCTGGTTAGGAACGACGGGGAGCTCGAAGCGGTGGTGCGGGACAGAGAGGTGGCGCGCCTCGAGGCGGCGCTCGAGGAGGTGGATGCCGAGGAAGCGGCCCTGCCCGAGGGGGAAGAAGCGGGCCAAAAGGCCCGGCGGGACGTGCAGTTCAGTATTACTCTCGTGCCGGATTGCGGCGCGATTCCGTCCATCTCGATCTTTCTCGCGGCGGTCATCGCTTTTCCGACATTGATTGTGCATCGAGTCATCGGCGTGGTCGTGGGGACCATGGTGCTTTATGCGATCAACGTCGGGCGGCTGGGTACGTTGATGTACATTGGCGCAATCGACACGAACTCGGGCGGGAAATGGTTCACCTTTGCGCATGAGTACGTGTGGCAGGGGATATTCCTTATTTTCGTGGTCGCGGTGTGGATGGCCTGGATCGAGTTCGTCGTTGGTGCGAAGCGGGCATGAGCGGCACGCCGGGTATCGGGCGAGTGGCTTTCTTTTGTCTGAAGTTTTCTGGCATCTTGGCAGTAATTCTGTTTCTGTGGTGGTGGAAGGTGCAGCCGGCCTACGCGGGTCTTCTCGGGTGGATCTCCGGGGCGTTACTCACTCACGTGGCGGGAATCCCGATCGATTCGACCTATGTCGAGGTCGACCCGGCGGGAGTATTGAGCACGAAGACCATCCTGTTTTTTGTCATGGGGCAAGAAGACAACCCTAACATCGACATGGCATCTATTGTCGCCAATATTCCGCCGTACTGGGCGCTTGTGCTTGCGACGCCGGGCCTGGCTGTGAAGCGTCTTATCAAAGTCCTGCTGATCGGCACGGGGATTCTCGGAGCGGGCCACGTGATTTTCCTGGTGCTCATGTTCAGGTTCGGGCACCTGATCCAGCCCGAGATACCAACTGCGGTCGGCCTGTTCCTCATGACGCTGCCCTTCATGCTCTGGATTGTCCTGGCCTATTGGGACAAGGTCGTGCTGCTCTTCGAGGAGCCCGGAGAAACCCCCGCCCAAAAGCAAGAAACTCCGCCGTCTGAGTAACCGACGGGGCCTTAAATCGTCCCTAGAAGTCATTTCATAAGGTCATGGTGGGGCGGGCATCTTGCCCGCCACTTCCGTATATGACCGGCGGACGCGGGCGAGACGCCCGCCCTACAAGGAATAGTCACAGTCTGAAGAACTTATGAAATCACTTCTAACATTTTCGCC
>JASJYE010000289.1 GCA_030123645.1 Candidatus Hydrogenedentota bacterium
ACGCCGCGCCGCCGCGAAAGGCGCGGACAAGCTCTGGGCCTTCATCAGCCAGACCTAGAGCACCTGATAGCGCTTTAAGTTAGTATAGGTCTCATTGGTGCTACTACGCGGTCGGCTGGCAAAGGGTGCCAATACGAGACCGGACGTTCCGGCGCCAAACTTGTTTGGGGGTGCGTTCGAAGCCTACAACATACACCCCCAAACGAGTTTGGCGGTGGCACCCATGACTTCCTTTTCCTTGTCAGCCCCGTGCCGGAACGTCCGGCCTCGTATCGCGACGCGTAGAACGTACCAGCCAAACTTTAGGTGCTTTTAGCGCGCCCTAATATCCTCTTTCCTTATCCACGAGATTGAGCAGCGGCTCGTCGCTGGTAAAGCGGTGCAGATTGTCCATGAAGAGCTCGAAGGCGCGGCGCAGGTGGGCGCGGCTTGCGCCGGAGATGTGCGGGGTGACCACGAGGTTCTCGAAGTCCCAGAGCGGGCTTTCTTTGGGAAGCGGCTCGTGCTCGAAGACGTCGAGCGCCGCGCCGGCCATGGGGCCTTCCTTGAGCGCGGCCATCAGGGCGTCCTCATCGATCACGCTGCCGCGCGCGATGTTGACGAGGAAACTGCCGGGCTTCATGGCTTCGAATTCGCGCGGTCCCATGAGACCCCGGGTCTCTCCGGTAGCCGGGACCGACAACACGACGACGTCGCACTCGGGCAACATCGTCAAGAGTTCGTCCGGCCCATAAAACTTCTCAGGAATGCCGCCCGCGGGGTCGCCCGTGTCCTCGACGGCATAGCCGGTCTCGGCGCGGGTTCCCGGATCGCGTTTGAGCGCGAGGATGTGCGTGCCGAAGGGCCTGGCGAGGCGCGCGACTTCGCGGCCGATGGATCCGTAGCCGACGATGCCGACCGTCCGGCGGCGCAGTTCACGGGATGCGCGCGCAACGTCGGCCTGCGTCAGCCACTCGCGCTGCATCTGCGCGCGGTAGGCCTGGGGGAGCCAGCGGTAGTGCGCGAGCATGACGCCGAGCACGTACTCGGCGATGGGCGTGGCCCCTATACCTGAGGCCGTCGTAATCGCTGCCGGGGAGCGCATGATGTCGCAGCCGGCGAGATGCTCGCAGCCCGCCCCAAGCATCTGGAGCCACCGAAACCCGGGTGCGCGCTGCATAAGGTCGCCGGGCGCGCGGAACGCGTAGAGGATTTCGGTGTCCGCGTCGATGAGGTGGCCGATCTCATCCGATACATAAGAAGTGCTGTCCGAAATTTGAAGGTCGGGCACAAGTTCGCGAAGACGGGCACGCTGGCCCTCGTCGAGCGGGACGGCTGAAACAAGTTTCACGGTAGGATTCCCTCGGAGAAGTCGGGGTAGCGTTCGTGCTTAGGCGTGGAATTTCGTACGATAACACACATTCGCCTGTCCGTGTGTGACCACACGGTTGTGGGGCGGCCTGTGACCCGCACGGGAGGGTCGAGTTCCACCTCGACCGTCATGGCCAACGTGGAAGTTGGCCCTCCCAGCAGCGGGCCGGGCGGGTCGGGGACCCGCCCCTACGGGGCACGCGCTGAGTCATTCTGGGCGGTGCTATGAACCATTCTTCCAGCGAGAGTCCCCTGCCGAAAGGTCCTTCACTGCGTTCAGGATGACAGGGTTGGTGTGGTTTTCGAGAGCGCGAGGCCGTTGATGGGTCTGGAGATTCCGGCTTGCGCCGGAATGACTTTGGGGAGGGACGCGCTGCGCCGTGTCCGCAAAGAAATTGAATGTGCGCCGGAAGTGTGGCAAAGTGTCCCGATAGCCGTATCAACGCATTTTACCTGCCTTTAGAAGGAAGACCATGAAACAAGAATTGCCTCTTGCGGGAATCCGTGTTTTCGAGTTCGGCGGAAGCATCGCCGGACCCTTCGCTAGCTGGATCTTGGCCGAGTTGGGCGCGGAAGTCACGAAAATCGAGCGGCCCGAGGGCGACGATGCACGCGCCTGGGGGCCGCCGTTCTGGAAGGGCTCGTCGACGATGTTCCACGCCATCAACCGCAACAAAGACCCGATCAGCCTGGATCTGAAGGACCCGGAGGTCGTGGCCGATCTGCATCGCCAAATCTCAGAGAAGGCCGACGTCGTCGTGCAGAACCTGCGGTCCGGCGCCTTGGCGAAACTCGGGCTTTCGGCGGAGTCGTTGATGGCGGAAAACCCGCGTCTGATCTATTGCAACTTGTGGGCCTTCGGCGCGAAGGGCCCGATGAAGGACCGGCCCGGCTACGACGCGCTGATGCAAGCCTTCGGCGGCATTATGAGCGTGACGGGCGAGGAGGGCCGCCCACCCGTGCGCGCGGGGATCTCGGTGCTCGACATGGGCACGGGCATGTGGTGCGCGATTGGAATCCTTGCGGCGCTGTACCGCCGCAATTTCACGGGCAAGGGCGGCCTGATCGACGCGTCGCTCTTCGAGACGGCTCTGACTTGGATGACCTCACATGCGAGCGATTACCAGGTGACCGGCGACCGGCCGGTGCGGCTCGGGACCGGCATCCGGAGCATCGTGCCGTATCAGGCGTATCAATGTGCGGACGACTACCTGATCATCGCAGCGCTGAATAACCGGCTGTTCATGCGGCTCGCCGAGGCCCTGGGCCATCCTGAGTGGGCCGAGGACGAACGATTTTCCACGAGCCCAGCACGCGGCGGCCGACGCGATGAGTTGAACGCGCTCATCGAAGGTGTTGTGGGTGGGGCGCCGCGTGCGGTGTGGCAGGAAAAACTCGATGCGGCCGGCGTTCCCAACGCGCCGATACAATCGATCGACGAGATCCTAGCACATCCGCAGTTGGAGGCGCTGGGGATGTTGCAGGATACGGGCGAGCCGGACATGAAGCTCCTGGGGCTGCCGCTGTCCTTTGACGGCGAACGCCCTCCCCTGCGCAATGTCTGCGCGCCACTTGAATCTAAGGAGGAGGTTAGCTGACATGCTTCGTTTGGGCTACTCTTTATCCCCCTCCCCTAACCCCTCCCACCGGGGGAGGGGGATTGAACGACAAGTGGATGGAAGCCAAAACCTTAGGGACGTCGAGTATGTGGCCCGTTGGGCAAATCCTGGAATGACTCCTACAAGCGGGCACTGAAAAGGTAAATGGATGAAAGCTGAAACTTTTGAGACACGGGGTATCTTGTCTCCGGAGCCTGACTCCAAATCCCTCCCCCTTGATGGGGGAGGTTAGGTGGGGGTGATCGGTGTCAACATGATTTAGTCGCAAGCCACTCAGGTTTCCGCAACGGTGGCCCAAAAAAGCAAAATGCAGTGATTACCGGATTGACTGCCCTAGAGAGAGCTTGACGAATGAGCACTCTAACGAATATAGCACGCATGCTTCGAAGGCGTAGCACGAAAGCGGAGACGATGCTATGGGAGAAAGTTAGAAACAGACAATTGGACGGTGTGAAATTCCGACGACAGCAACCGATTGGGCCGTACGTGGTTGACTTCGTCAACTTTGAACGCAAGGTTGTCGTGGAGCTGGATGGTGGGCAGCACGCTCTAAATAGTGAGGCTGATAAGAGCAGGGACGCCTGGTTGGGCGCAGAAGGATTTACCGTGCTACGGTTCTGGAATAATGAAGTGATCGAGAATCTTGATGGGGTGTTAGGTGCTATTCAGGACACGCTTAAATCCCCCTCCCCTAACCCCTCCCACAAGGGGAGGGGAATTAATGGGCAACAGGATGCGAGGTGAAATCTCAAGGGCGTAGAGTTCGCAGCGGGAGAAGCGGAATCTGGAATCACTCCCACAAGCGATGAGTATTAGAGCGTTTCACGGTTGAGATGACGTTTATCTGCGCCAATGAGGACAAGGCTGGCAAAGAACAAAAGCGCAACCATAGCGGGCTACAGCGAGTTTTGTGACTCGGGCAGGCCAACACCTCAACAAGCAGATAGGCAGCAGATCAATCGTAAAATGCTCTAGAAGCGCAAATGGGTGCGAGGTAAATCTTGGGACAGTGGAGCTGGTGAAAAAGTC
>JASJYE010000290.1 GCA_030123645.1 Candidatus Hydrogenedentota bacterium
AGGCCATAGGATTTTCTTAGGATGATGGCAAAGAAGGGGACGGTCACGTTGGCCAAGGTGACGAATACTCTGCTGCAATGGCGGACGAGGGCGGTCTTTTCGACTTCAGGGCCGACCATCATACCCGGGGTGTCGATGAGAGATAGGATGGGAATGTCGAAGGCGTCACAGAGTTGCGCAAAGCGCGCGACTTTGTCGCAGGCGTCGCTGTCGATGGCGCCCCCGAGATGGTTGGGGTTGTTGGCGACGACTCCCATGGGGCGCCCTTCGACGCGGATGAAGGCGGTCACCGTTCCAACGCCGAAATACCTGCGAAGTTCAAGAACGGACCCGGTGTCTGCCAAGGTCTCAATCACTGCGCGAACATCATAGACCCGCAGGCGGTTTTCGGGAATGACCCTGCGGAGCAGTCTCTGGTCCGCGCACTCCCAATCCTCAACGGCGCCTTGAAAGTAGGATAGATACTGTTTTGCGGCCGCCATGGCCTCGGCCTCGTCCTTTACGGGGATATCGACGACACCGTTGGGTACCTGGTCGGACATGGGTCCGACTTCTTCGGGAAGGAAAACGCCAAGCCCGCCCCCTTCGATTACGGCCGGTCCCCCCATGCCGATGACCGAACCCTCGGTAGCAATTATGACATCGCAGAGGCCGAGAATCGATGCGTTGCCGGCGAAGCACCTTCCCGCGGTGATCCCGATCATGGGCACCAGGGCACTGAGTTTCGACAGGATTTCCCAGGTCCGGATGTCCTGGCCGGCCACGGCGACTCTGTCCGTATCCCCCGAGCGACCGCCGGCCCCTTCTGCGATAAAGATCAACGGCAGCGCCATTTTACCGGCCAGCTCCGCCATCCGATCGGTCTTGGTATGTCCATTAAGTCCCTGGGTTCCGGCGAAAACCATGTCATCGTAGGATATGACCATGGTCCGTGAACGGGATTCTCCGAACAGTCGGCCGTTCACACTGCCGATGCCGGCGATCAACCCGTCTGCCGGCGTCTTTTGAATCAGTTCTTCGATGGAGCGCCGTTGGCGCTGGGCGGCGAAGACCAGGGGACCGTATTCGATGAAGGTATCGGGGTCGCAGAGATCGGCTATGTTTTCTCTTGCCGTGCGTTTGCCTTTGTTGTGCCGCCGTGCGACGGCTTCGGGCCTGGCGGCGTCCAGTGTGATTTCATGCCGCCTCGTGGCCTCGGCGAGATCCGGCCGGATGTGGTCGAGGTCGATTTCTTCGTGGACCTCTTCGATGTCGACTTCGACATCCGTCTCTTCAATGAATGCGAGGGGGTGTCCTTCGTAGATCGTGTCGTCTACGGCGACGACGATCTGGCGGATTATGCCGCTTGTCTTTGCCACGACCACATGCTCCATTTTCATCGCACTCATAATGAACAGCTCCTGACCTTCATGCACAAGATCGCCCTCATTTACGGATATCTGGACGACGGTTCCCTGCGTGGGCGCGGTGAGGGGAACGGTGCCCGGGGGTGCGGCGATTTCAACGGCCGGATCAAGATTCGGCGATATTGGATCCGGCCTGTCGACCTTGACGCCGCTCCGGGCATAGTCGAGCGCCGCCAGCGGGTCGGCGTTATCGATATCAGCCCCAGCACGTTGGGCTTGGCTGGCGCGTTCACCGGGGGAAGGTTCAGGCATTTTGCCGGCAGTAGGCAACAGCTCCCCGATGTGTTCATCCACGAAGCGGGTATTCACGTTGCCCACTAGAAAATCGGGATGATCGAGGATGTTTTGAAGAAAAAGTATGTTTGTTGCCACCCCGGAAACGCTGAATTCGCTCAGGGCATGGCGGGTGCGAGTTATCGCGTCGACAACGTCGGTAGATGTGGAATGCCCGATAATCTTGGCAAGGAGGGAGTCAAAGTTCGGACTGGGGGCATATCCATTGTAACCGGCCGATTCGCACCGGACGCCAAGGCCGGAAGGCGTCTCGTATGCCGTGAGCCTTCCGCCGGATGGCCTGACACTGCCGTCGGGTTCCATCGTTTCCATGTTGACCCTGGCCTGTACCGCGAAACCCCTTGGTTCAGGCAAGTTCTCTTGCTGGAGTCCCAGGTCTTTCAGGGTGGCTCCGGCAGCAAGCTGGAGCTGGGCGCGGACCAGATCGATACCGGTGATTTCCTCGGTCACGGTGTGTTCGACTTGCAGCCTGGGATTGGCTTCGATGAATGCGAAATCTGAGTCCGCTGTCATGCCGGTTGCATCGACGAGGAACTCGAAGGTGCCGAGACTGCTGTAATGGATCGCCTTGGCGATGCGAACCGCGGCGCTTGTGAGCCCTTCGCGTAGCGCGGTGGGCAGCCCGGGACTGGGTGCAATCTCGATGAGTTTCTGGTGGCGCCGCTGGATGCTGCAGTCTCGCTCCCCCAGATGCGATACCGCACCGGACCCGTCACCAACGATCTGTACTTCGATGTGCTTTACGTTGAGTAGTAATTCCTCGACATACAGATCGCCATTGCCGAAGGCTTGCAGGGCCTCTCTACGGCATCCGGCATAGGCGTCTTCAACGTCCTCGATCCGATCCACCGCGCGCATACCCCGGCCTCCGCCCCCGGCAAGCGCTTTGATCAGAATTCCCCGGCCTTCACCGAGGGATGACAGAAATGCCTTCGCTTCATCGAGGTTGACCGGCCCCGCCGATCCCGGAACAACCCGGACACCGTGTTCCTCCGCCAACGCCCGCGCCCGCACTTTGTCGCCGAAAAGGTCGAGGGTCTCCGCACTGGGTCCGACGAAGGTGATGCTCTCATTCGCGCAGCGCCGGGCGAACTCGGCATTTTCGCTGAGGAAGCCGTAGCCGGGATGGATGGCATCGCATCCTGCGGTTCTGGCGGCATTTAGGATTTGTTCCATGTCCATGTAGGCCGCGGCGCCATTGCCGCGCAGGGCAAGTGCCTCGTCTGCCAACTGAATATGCCGCGATTGCGAGTCATCTTCGGAAAACACGGTCATCGTGTGGATACCGAGCTCATTTGCCGCGCGAAGCACACGAATTGCAATCTCACCTCTGTTGGCGACGAGAAGTTTCCTAAGACTCAAGGGCTTCACTTACTCCTTTCTCTCACGCACACCCCCGGAAGCACCGGTGTGACCTGTCCGGGACGCCGTCAAATGTTAGAAGAGCGTGTAGTCTACGCGCAAATGGGCAAGATCGGGCCTTTGTTGCCCCTGGGAGGATCGACGGGACTTAAGCTCTTCCCTCGGAGTGCTGGCATGCGAGCCCGCTAATGGGCTATTCTGTTTTGCTGTAGGGGTCGCAGCTTAAAACAAAGGAGTTCTTGGCATGGGTGCACTGGATGGGAAAATTGCAATTGTCACCGGAGCGGGGCGCGGCATCGGCCGCGAGGTGGCGCTGATGTTTGCGGCGGAAGGCGCGAAGGTCGTCGTGAATGATCTCGGCGGCGCGACCGATGGCACCGGCGGATCGAAGATCGCGGACGAGGTGGTTGAGGAGATCAAGGCCGCAGGAGGCGAGGCTGTAGCGAACTACGATTCGGTAGCGACGGTGAAAGGCGGCCAGGCCATCTTCCAGACGGCCATCGACAACTTCGGCGGCCTCGACATCCTGGTGAACAACGCCGGTATCCTCCGCGACCGCTCTATATTCAATTTGGAAGAAGAGGATTGGGACGCTGTTATCGCGGTCCACCTCAAGGGCCACTATTGCTGTTCCCGCCCCTTCGCAAAATACATCCGCGAAACGAACCGGCAAGACTGCCGTATCCTCAACTTTTCATCAGTCTCCGGACTCTATGGCAACTTTGGCCAGGCGAATTACGGGGCCGCAAAGGCCGGTATCGCCGGCTTTACCCGTGTGCTCGCACTTGAGTTGGCCAAGTACAACACGACCGTCAACACCATCTCTCCAGGTGCATTGACACGAATGACGATTCCCTTGCGCGAAGCGGCCGGCGGTACGGTCGATCCGGAAGCGCCGGATCAGAGGCCCGCGCAGATCCCACCCGTCC
>JASJYE010000291.1 GCA_030123645.1 Candidatus Hydrogenedentota bacterium
GGGGGGTGCAGGTTGGCTCAAGATGCAACTATGCTTTTGATCACGTGTAGCTGTGGGCAGCGCATGAAGGTGCCTTCAGAAGCACTTGGTAAGACGGCAACCTGCGTCAAATGTGGCGAACGACTACGGATCACCGTTGAAGCAACGGCTCCCTCTGCACCCGCGCCGGGACCCAAGGCGCGCTCCTCTGAACCGGGCAAGGACGCTGAGGGCGGCCTCACGTCAACGGGAATGGACGCGGTGCATGTATTGCGCCAGCACGGGCTTGTGGGCACGGCGGCAGTCGAAGAAGCCTCCCTCGTACAGCAGGACCTACCCAAGAAGACCTGGGACTTGTTGATTGATTTGGGCCACGTGTCATCAGAAGATTTCCATGCGACGATGGCGAAGCAAAAAGGAATCGCCAGTATCGATCTTCCAAACTATCACATTCCCGCGGAGGTCGTCGAAGTTATCCCAGCCGAACTGGCGCATCGCGGCGTGCTCATGCCGGTCGACAAGTTGGGTAAGCTGCTCACCTTGGCGATGGCGTGCCCACTCGACGTGGAAATCATCGCTGATGTAGAAGCGCATACGGGCCTCAAGGTGAAGCCCATGTTGAGCACGATTGACGCTCTCAAGAACACCATCAGTAAGCACTACCCGCTTGCTCGAGGTCTCGCGCCGGATGACGACCCGATGACTCAGGAGCTCCATAGGGAATTTGCGTCTCTTTTGGAGAGGAACGAGGTAGCGCGGCGCGTATTTGAAATCGATTCGCTCGCCCCCTTTGCGCAGACCTCTGAACGCCTGAAAATGGCAACCGAGAATCAGAAAAACGGCTGCACCTTGAAGGCGATTACCGAAATTATCGCAACCGATCCTGTAGCGACGGCCCTTTTGCTCAGAGTATCGAATTCTGAGGCCTACGGCTTTTCGAGGCGCGTCGATGGCTTAGGGCTCGCATGCACTTTACTCGGGCCGGTCGCCGCGCGCGCCGTGGTCGAATCGGTGGAGGGGACCGACTACCTAGCGCAATCCAAGGGATTTGATTTTGACGCATTCTGGAGGCGCGCGCATATCTGTTCGGAGGCGGCTCAGTCAATCGCCAGCGCTCTGAATAGCCAGGTGGCCATTACAGTTTACACGGCGGCGCTGCTCCACGAGATCGGCCGGCTGGCTCTTCTCCGCGTCGTGCCGAAGAGTTATCCGAGCATCACCGCCGGAAAAAGTGGGCCCGAACGTGCGGTGGCGGAGAGTCGGGCGTATCAATTGACCGCGGCGGAGGCGGGCTATATCCTTACGCGAAAATGGAACATGCCCCTTACTATTACCGAGCCCATTCGCTTTCAGCGCGAGCCAAGGCAGGCAAAACGCTCGCGTGACATCACTCCTATCCTCACCTTGGCTGTGCTCATGGCCGATGCACATGAGATCGGCGCTAGCTCGCCAAACTTGAATAAGGCGGACACGCTCATCGCGCGACTTGGGATCGGTAAACCTGAGTTGGCGGAGATCTTCGCGGAAACTGTATTCAGCGTGTCGGAGATGGGCTAGTCCTCGACGGCGTCCGTCGCGCGGAGCTCCCGGATCTGGTTTTTCGGACTTTTCGACTTTCTTCCCAGCTCCAATAAGATCTTCCCCTCAATGACATGCACTGTTGCCTGAGCTGAATATACGAGCACTGAGGCGGCGGTAGAGACTACCCGCCATCCTTTGCGATTTCTTTGGGAATGTCCCGGCATCCCGGTGCCGGCCACCGACAAGAACGACAGAGAAGGAGTCCAAACACTTGCTTTTAACCGCCCTTTCGGGGGCGGTTCTCCCCAGCCCGGTTCGCGCCTCCGCATCGCCTCCCTCAAAGACTGCCCGGCGCGAATCGGGCTTCTTTTGCGTCTTGCCAGATGAGCGATAACCAGCTTAATTTTAAGAGATATTCCCGCAAGCCCTGCCAGCGCCTTGTTGCAACTATAAGTATCGACGTAGACTTGAGACGGGACTCGGAAAAAGGTTATCATCCGAGAAATGTCGCTTTCGGGACCCTCCCAGGCGTTCTCGCGGGCCGCTAGCGGGTGTTCTGTACTGTTTCCACCCTAATTCTCGATGAAACCAATCGCTGTAACCAGAAGCTAAGGAAGAGGTCATGAAAATAGCCGTGCTGATGAAACGCGTCCCAGACACCGCCTCGGTGTTCAAGATCGGCGCCGACAACAAATCCGTCGAGACGGACAATCTCAAATATGTCATGAGCCCCTATGACGAGCATGCGTTGGAAGAGGCGATCCAAACCAAGGAAGCCGGAAAGGCCGACGAGGTCTTCGTGATAACGGTGGGGCCGGACGCGGCGAAAGAAACTATCCGGACGGCCCTGGCGATGGGCGCGGACCGCGCGGTCTTCGTAAAGGACGACGCGGCATCCGACACGAATTGCAAGGGCACCGCGATGATCCTTGCCGCAGCACTGAAAACGGAAGCGCCGGAGCTGATTTTCGCGGGGAAGCAGGCAGTTGATGACGACGCCTCCCAGGTACCGGAGCGCGTCGCCGAACTTCTCGATATTCCGCATGCTTCGGTGGTGACGAGTTTCGAGCTGAACGACGGCACCGCCTTGGTGGAGCGCGAGATCGAGGGTGGGCATTACAAGATGGAAATGGCCTTGCCCGCCCTATTTACGACTCAAAAGGGAATCAATACCCCACGGTATCCGACCCTGCCGAACATAATGAAAGCCAAGAAGAAAGAAATTAAGGAACTGACCTTCGCTGACATCGGGCTCAGCGCCGCCGACGTCGCTTCGGGAGTGACCATTGAAGAAATGGCGTTACCGCGTCAGGACCGCCTGAACAAGATTCTCGATGGCGACAACGACGAGCGGGTCGCTCAACTCTTGTCCGTGCTCCGCGAAGAGGAGAAAGTCCTTTAACTTTCACGGCGGCCCACGCCATTCCTCACCACAACATTCCCTCGACATCAAAAAGGAGTCACCCATGAGCGTATTGGTAATGCTGGAACAGCGCGGCGAACTCAAGGCCTGCGCACTTGAGGCTGCGACGAAGGCGGGCGAGATCGCACAAAAGGCCGGCATGGACCTGAACGCAGTCTACATCGGGCAATCGCTGGAGGACCAAGCCGATCAGCTCAAGGGCTTCGGGATCAAAAAGATCTATGCTTACGAGAACGAGAAATTAACCCATTACTCAAGTGACGGCTACGTGCCGATTGTGCGCGATCTCGTCCAGGAGCTCGATGCCAAGGTCATTATCGGATCCGCCTCCGCCCTCGGTAAGGAGTTTTGCGCTTCTCTGGCCGCCAGACTCGGAGTCGAGCTCATCCAAGACTGTATCGAACTCGACTGGGACGGCGGTCTCATCGCGAAGAAGCCCGTGTACGCCGGTAAGGTCCTCTCGGCTGTGCGCATCGATTCGATACCGGCGATGGCCTCGATCCGGCCGAATGTCATCCCGGTAGATCCGAAAGGCGACGATATACCGGAGACCGAAAAACGTGACATGCCCCAGCTTGACCTGCGCACGGTCATCAAGGACGTCGTACAGGCCGCCGCGGGCACGATCGAGCTTACGGAAGCCAAGATCATCGTTTCGGGCGGACGCGGCCTCGGCGGTCCGGAACCCTTTCCCATGTTGCAGGAACTGTGCGACGTGTTGGGCGCCGCCCTGGGTGCGAGCCGCGCGGCGGTGGATGCCGGCTGGATCCACCACTCGCATCAAGTCGGTCAGACGGGCAAGGTCGTCAGCCCGGACCTCTACATCGCCTGCGGCATCTCGGGCGCGATTCAGCATCAGGCCGGCATGCGGACTTCGCGCATTATCGTCGCCATCAACAAAGATTCCGAAGCGAACATCTTCAAGATCTGCGATTACGGGATCGTTGGCGATCTCTTCGAGGTCGTGCCCATACTGACCGAGGAGGCGAAAAAAGTCCTGGCCGACTGATCCTAACCTGGGAAGGATCTCCCGATGGGCATCGACAACTTGATCCTGTGGGCGCT
>JASJYE010000292.1 GCA_030123645.1 Candidatus Hydrogenedentota bacterium
GCGTGGGGGTGGGCGTGTTTGTAGATTTCTTTGAGGCGGTCGATGCCGACGTGGGTGTAGATTTGGGTGGAGCTTAGGCTTTCGTGGCCTAGGAGCTCTTGGATGACGCGGAGGTCGGCGCCGGCGTTGAGCATGTGGGTGGCGAAGCTGTGGCGCAGCGTATGGGGCGAGACGTCGCTGCGGCCGGGCAGGGCCTGAGCGGCGTATTTGTCGACGACGCGTTGGATGCTGCGGGTCGTCAGCGGGCCGCCGCGGTGGTTGACGAAGAGCCTGTCGTGGGCGGGGTCGCCGATTTCGTGGCGGATGCGGAGGTAGTCGTTGATCGCGTCGGTCGCGGGCTGGCCGAGGTAGGCGATACGTTCTTTCCTGCGCTTGCCGAGGACGCGGAGGGTGCCGCCGGCGAGGTCGACGTCACGAATGCTCAGACCTGCGAGTTCGCCCGCGCGGATGCCGCTGGAGTAGAGCGTCTCGAGGAGCGCGCGGTCGCGCAGGCCGAGCGCATCGGAGCAATCCGGCGCTTCGAGCAGGGCGGTAAGCTCGGGGATGCTGAGGACATCGGGCAACTCGCGGGATAGGCGCGGGGCCTTGACGTTTTGCGCGGGGTTCTCGGCGAGTTCTCCGACGCGAATATAGAATTTGTAGGCGGCCCGCATCGAAGCCAGTTTGCGGGCGGCGGTGCGCGGCGACCCGCCGGCGGTCTGGACGTGGCCCAGGAAGGCGCGGACGTCGTTGCGCTCGGCGCTGTCGAGGAGGTCAATCGTCGCGGCGAACGCGGGCGAGCCGCCCGCGCCACTATCCGCTTGGAAGGCGCTTGGCCCGTCGGCAAGGAAGGCGCAGAACTGATCCAGGTCGCGCAGGTAGGCGCGGACCGTATGGTCCGAGAACCCCCGCTCGCCCACGAGATAACCGACGAACTTTTGTAGTCCCCCGTGATTCAACCCCCAACCCCTTTATGATCCACTAAGTACACGAAGGGACACTAAGGATAATGAATAAAAACAGTTCTTCAGTTCAGCGCAGATGTGTCCGTTTCTTCAAGTGCATTGATTTCATCAGAAACGCCTTTATGGCCGTCCTTCGTGAATCTTCGTGTACTTTGTGGATCAGTGGACGGTGCCGCCGGGGCCGTCGAGGACGCTGAAGATGGTTTGCTGGTGCTCGATGTCGCGGGTCGGGCAGACGAGCCAGTGCAGAAGGAAATCCAGGTCGTGCAGCCCAACGATGCCCTCGAACTGGTCGAGGCGTTCGAGCAGCATCTCGCGTTCGTAGGGATCAATCAGCTGGTACATCTCGAGCCGCGCGAGTGCGGCTCGCGCCTCGGGCGACAATCGATAGGATTCGTAGTCAGAGAGTTGCCGGATCTTGCCGGGCCCGAAATCGCCGCCGGTTGAGCGCAAGTAGGCCGGATCCACCATCTTGAGCGCCGCCTCGATGTCGGGCGCGGCGTAGCCCTGGCGCTTGAGCCAGGACCTGAGTCCGGTCTCGGCGGATGCCCCGTCGGGCTGCTCAGCGAGTTTTTGAAGGATAACGTCGACCAACTTGGTCAAAGACTGCTTCATGTAGAACTCCAAATGCCTCGGCGGCGACCCCCTACGGGCCGCGGCGGGAGTTTGTGGCATTATTTTAGGCTGCTTCCATGCGGGCTGTCAAACGAGCATTTAGAGGAATTCGCATTTTGGAAATCGCATGGGCCTATGATAGCCTATCTGCCGACCGTCGGTGGCCCTACAAGTAGCGCTATGGCGGGTCATCGGGGGAGTGGGTGTCTTGAGATAGGGCCGGGCAAGTATTGTCGGTTTGGGAGATAAGGGGAGACGTGGGCGTGTGTGGCGAGATCATGGCCTTGGGCTATGGACGTCGTGCGTTTCGACGGAACCGGAAAGAACGCTGAACGATGACTCAAGCGCGTATCACAGGCACGGGGATGTATCTTCCGGAGACTGTGCTCACGAACAAGGACATTGAGGCCTTTTGCGATACGACTGACGAGTGGATCCGCCAGCGCACGGGCATAGAGGAGCGGCACAAGGTCACGCCTGGCGAGGGGACGTCGGACTTGGCGTTGCGCGCGTCTCGGATGGCGATCAAAAACGCGGGGATCGCGCTGGATGACCTGGACGCAGTCATTTGCTGCACGGTGAGTCCCGATCAGATTCTTCCGGCTTCGGCCAACTTGTTGCATGGCAAGCTTGGGCTTAGGGACATCGCGTCGTTCGACATCAATGCGGCGTGTTCGGGATTTATGGCAGGCTTGATGACGGGCAACGCGCTCATCAAGTCGGGCGTGTATAAAACGATTTTGCTGGTAGGTGCGGAGATTCAGACGAACCGGATGACGTGGAAAAACCGCGATACGGCGGTGCTGTTCGGTGACGGCGCGGGGGCGGTGATTCTGCAGGCCTCGGAGAATGGTTACGGTGTGCTAACGACGCACCTCGGGTCCGACGGGTCTAACTATGAGGTGCTTCACTTGCCGCTCGGGGGTTCGCGCGAGCCTTTCACGAAGGAAAATTTGGATGAGGACGCTTACACGATTTACATGAAGGGCCCTGAGCTGTTTAAACGCGCGGTGATCAAGTTCGTCGAGGTGAGCCAGGAGGCGCTGGACGCGGTGGGCCTGACTATGGATGATATCGACCTATTCGTGCCGCACCAGGCGAACGCGCGGATCATCGAGGCGGCGGGCCAGCGGATGGGCATCGCGCCGGAAAAAGTCGTGATGAACATTCAGAAGACGGGGAATACGACCGCGGCGAGCATTCCGATCGCGTTGCATGAAGCGGTGCAAGAGGGACGAGTCAAGGAGGGGGACCATATTCTGATGGCGTCGTTCGGCGCGGGTCTGACGTGGGGCGCCGCGATTGTTAGGTGGTAGCCGGGGGGAAGGCGACCGGCATGCCGGGTTGCGGCATGGGGCCTTGGGAGCGTGGCTGAAACTTTTTTTGATAGGCCGTGTATTCTGGTCTATCATGTTCGTTTCGTTGTGTCGGGGGTTTGGATTGCAACGGAACCGGGGTATTGTTCCGCCTATGTATCGAGCATTTTTGGAGAAGGCATGAGACGCGCGCGCATTGTGGGTACCGGGGCTTATCTCCCCGAGGAAATCCTGACGAACCACGACCTGGAGGCGTATCTGGATACGAGCGACGAGTGGATTCGTAAGCGCACGGGGATTGAACAGCGGCACCGTGCCGCGGACGGTGAGGCTACGTCGGACATGGCGTTGCACGCTTCGACGCAGGCCTTGGAGAACGCGGGTGTGGCGCCGGAGGAACTCGATGCGGTGTTGTGTTGCACGCTGACCCCGGACCAGTTTTTTCCGGCGAGCGGGAACTTGCTTCAGGGCAAGTTGGGGGCCGTGAACGCGGCAGCGTGCGACATCAATGCTGCGTGTTCGGGATTTGTCTACGGCCTGGCGACCGCGAAGGCCTTCATTGAGTCGGGTTTTTACAAAACGGTGTTGGTGGTGGGTGCTGACAAATCGACGAGCTTTTTGACCTTTCGCCATCGAGATACGGACGTCCTGTTCGCCGATGGGGCGGGTGCGGTTATACTGAAGGCCGAGGAGGGAGATCGAGGGATCCTCTCGATGTATCTGGGTTCGGACGGGGCAAACCACGGAATCTTGAGTTTGCCGATGGGCGGTTCGAAGCACCCGTTTACGCCGGAGAACATCAATGACGACCCGTGGAAGATCACCATGGACGGGCGTGAGGTGTTCAAGCGCGCGGTGATCAAGTTTTGTGAAGCGATCGACATCGCGCTCGATTCGACGAGCCTCACGCTGGAGGATATCGCGCTATTTGTGCCGCATCAGGCGAACGCGCGTATCACCGACGCGGTTTGCGAGCGGCTCGACTTTCCGCACGAGCGCGTCGTATCGAATATCAATAAGGTCGGCAATACGATAGCGGCATCGATTCCGATCGCGCTGCACGAGGCGAATGCGGCGGGGCGCATTCAGGAGGGGGACCACGTATTG
>JASJYE010000293.1 GCA_030123645.1 Candidatus Hydrogenedentota bacterium
GTGTCGAAACGCACGCGCTCAATTTCCGCGCCGATACGCGCGCGTTGAAAAGCCGGATGGCCCGCGTCCTGCACGTCGTAGGAATGGCACAGCGCAGCGTTTCGCGCATCGCGCAGAGACGCGACTTCGACGGGAGGCGGCGCGACGATCTGCACTTCCGACTTGGGCCTGTCCGGCTTCAAACCCGGGACGAGTTCGCGTACATCCTGAAGATAAATGCCGGGCCTCGTCTCCTGGCCACTTCGCGTAATTCTATGCCAGCTTATCGTCAATTCCTTCCGTGCCACGCTAAAAATTCGGTGAAAGAGTAACTGCTCCTTGCGCGTATGCCCCGAGGCATTGTCCAACTGCACACCCACGCTTCGTAGTGCGTCGAGATCCCGTTCTGAATAGATCGCATTTACGGGCGGAGGGCTAGGCATCTCGCCTTCCGTTACGCCCACAAAAAAAACGCAATCGAATCGAAGGTGGCGCGCCGACTCAAGATCCAGCACCGAGACGCCGCTTGAGTCCGGATCGATCTTCAACGGAGCGAGTTCGAATACCTGTCGTAGAAGCAGCCGAAAACTCCCGCGGGAGATCGCTCCATCATCGCTGCCGTGCCATTCCCACAACTTCCCCAACAATGCACGCAGCGCTGCCAGTGCACCCGCTTCGGTCTCGCGGATTTCCTCTCCCAGCGATTGGACAGCTTCCGGTATGCCTAGCGCGTCAATAAGTCCGTCCAACGCCTCTGCAAAGTCTGATACAGTCGCCCTTTTCCCGACTTCGCGGCCAACACGCCGCAGCGTCTGAATACTATCCATGAAGTAGGCGCAGGCCTCCTTCGCCTCGGGCACATGGCGCAGAAAGCGCCGCATGTCCTCCCCTGTGTCCTCTTCAATACGCCTCTTCAGCCGCTCGATGCGATACGGCCAGTCGCCTTCCCCTGCCACGATCCCGGACATGCGCGCAAGGAGCGGCAATCTGTCCCGGTAATCGCGCCTGTCCTCTCCCGGCGGGTTGAACCAGACCGATGTGAGAACGTCCACAATCGCTTCATGCCCCCAACTTGCGAGGGCGTCGAAAAACTGCAAAACAAAACGGCCCAAGGCACTGTCGTCGAGCGTCCGCTCCTGTCGAATATTCACGGGTATGCGGCACTCGCCGAAGACGTCCCGCGCAAGTGCAGCAACGGCCTTCGAAGTCCGTGCCACAACCGCAATCTCGTTCACAGCCACGCCCTCGTCACGGACGAGACGCTTGATCCGGCGCGCGATGGTTTCCATTTCATGCGCAGGGCTGTGGCATTCGAGCAGGTGGAGGTCGTCACGAAGGCCTGCGGGACGCTGCGGCTTGTCCCGCCAGAAAAGAGAATCGCTCACATATTCCCCTACCGTATCGGGAGCTTTTTCGGGGAGTGCTTCGAGAACGGGACTGAACGCGTTTTGGATCTTTTGGGCGGTTTCCGCCGTGAGGGCGTAGAGGTCTTTCTGGCCCGGCGCGACGCTGTGGTTCAATCCGAAGACAATCTCGGACACATGCGGGCGGAGCGATTCCAGGAGCCGGAACTCGGAGGGCGTGAAGTCGTCGAAGCCGTCCAGCAGCACCCTATCGACACCGTCTAGGGCTTGCGGCATTCCCTCGATACACTTTAGATACGCCACCCAGTACATGCCCTGGAGGTCCAGGACGCCGGCCTTCTGTAGCGCCTCCTGATATGCCTCGTATACGCCGGCCACGATTTCATCGAGTTCGTTCGGCTCAGCGCGCTTGCGTATGCGCGCCTTAAACTCTGCCGGCTCAATAGCGGCCTGCTTAAGTTGTGCGATGATCCGTTGTGAATGGTTCGCAAAGCCCTCAGTCTCCCCCGCGTCCCCTATCGCCTCGAGTCCGCCCGACCTTCGCAGGGCGTCAATTGACCTGTCAATCAGGATGCGTTGTTCGAGTCCCGACAGAGGCGCGCGGTTCGTGCACCCTTCGTCCAGCAAGAGCGCGGCGAATTCTTGAAAGGTCAGAACAGGCCAGCCGATAGCGCCGGGCAGGTTTCCGCGTTCCAGAATCTGGCTAAGCCGCCGCTGGGCAAACTCCCGCGTGGGAACGATGAGATGGGCGCGTCCCCAAGCTTCGAGGAGCAGGTCGTCGATTCTCTCAGTGCGGCCGGAGCGCGACGTGCCGGTTAACAAACGCACTTCGGCCATGGTGGAGGCCCCCGCTTCTACACGTCCTCGGCCAGTATAATTTCGTAGCGGTAGCCCTGTTCCGTGAGAAAGAGCTGGCGCTTCACGCTGAAATCCTGGTCGCAGGTGTCGCGTGACACCATCGAGTAAAAATGCGCAATCGTGCCGTCTCTTTTCGGGCGTAGAATCCGGCCGAGCCGCTGCGCTTCCTCCTGCCGGGAGCCGAATGTGCCGGAGACCTGAATGGCCACGTTCGCATCCGGCAGGTCGATCGCGAAGTTGGCGACCTTAGAGACGATCAGCAATTTTTCCTCGCCCTTCCGAAAGGCGTCGTACAACCGTTCGCGCTCTTTCGTAGCGGTACGCCCCGTAATGAGGGGCGCCTTGAATCGCTCCGCGAGCGCATGCAACTGATCGAGGTATTGCCCGATGACCAGTATATTGTCATTCGCATGCTTCTCGATCAGACGCGAACAGATCTCTTCCTTCATAGGATTCGTCGAAGCGATCCGAAACTTCTTCCGTTTGTCCGATATTGCGTAACGGTATCGCTCGCTCTCCGGAAGAGGAATGCGGATTTCGTGGCAGACGGCCTGTGCAATCCAACCCTGCTTTTCCAGGACTTTCCAAGGCACATCGTATTTCTTCGGCCCGATGAGCGAAAAAACCTCCTCTTCCCGCCCGTCTTCGCGTACGAGTGTGGCCGTCAGGCCGATGCGCCGCCGCGCCTGCAGACTCGCCGTCGCCCGGAACACGGGCGCAGGCAGGAGGTGGACCTCATCGTAGACAATCAGGCCCCAATTCCCCTTGTCAAAGAGATCGAAATGGAGAAACGGGCTGTCCTTGGTCCTGCGATAGGTCAGCACCTGATAAGTCGCCAAGGTCACCGGCCGAATCTCTTTGGAGTCCCCGCTGTACTCGCCGATCTGCTCCGCAGTCAGCGTAGTCTTATCGAGCAGTTCGCTCTTCCACTGTCGCAGGGCGATCGTGTTCGTCGTGAGCACCAGGCAATGCGTCTGCAACGCATGGATTGCACCGATGCCCACGCAGGTCTTTCCTGCCCCGCATGGGAGCACGATGATGCCGCTGCCACCGTGATTGGAGCCTCGCATGTAAAACGCGTCCACGGACTCGCGTTGGTACTTGCGCAATGCAAATGGATCGCCTGAAAGCGCCACTTCGCGAAGCGAGAACTCCAGTGGCGCGCCCACGACGTATCCCGCAAGATCCTCGACCGGAAATCCCAGTTTGATGAGCGCGCTCTTGATGTTGCCGCGATCGCCCGGCTCTATCAGTATCTGTTTGCCGTTCTTGACGCCGGTCACGAAGGGCTTGATGGCTTGATTGTTGATGAGTTCAGTGATAAGGAGGTCGTCGTCCGAATCGATTACGAGCTGACCGTCTTCGAGCTTGTGCAGTTTTAGCCGGCCATAGCGAGAAATATAATCCCGAATTTCGACAATTATGTTGTCGGGGACTTCGTATTTGCTGAAATTCACCAGGTTGTCAATTACTTGATCCGCAGTCATGCCTGCCGCCGCTGCGTTCCAGAGCGAAAGCGGCGTGATGCGGTAGGTATGGATGTGTTCGGGAGACTTCACGAGTTCCGCTAACGAGGCGACCGCGTCGCGGGCGTCCTCGAAGAGCGGCCCGTCCGTCTCAAGCAAGATGGATCGGTCCGATTGGACGATCAAGGGGTTCGCAAGGGTATCCTTCATAGAGCGCGAGTGTAGCACAACGCCGAGGCGGCGGTGAAGGCCGCGAATCAAGCCATCTAATATCTTACCGAGAGGGGTATCGTCTTGTCATTTGCGA
>JASJYE010000028.1 GCA_030123645.1 Candidatus Hydrogenedentota bacterium
TTAGAGCATTTTAAGATGAGATAGATACGTTCTGTCAGTTGTGAGCATGAAGTCGTTAAGGAAGAGGAAGTCACGGGTGCCACCCGTTTTCGGACGGCGGCGTTGTAGCAGCAAACGGACCTATATAAACTTTAAGTGCTCTCGGCGGCCAGTCCTAAAGCAGGTGCAGAAACTTAAGGTTGGCCTTGGGGAAGGCCAGTCGATCGAAGTCGCTTGGCCGCACCCATTTCACTTCGGTGTGTGCGATTGCGCGCGGGGTTCCCGAGACATGCCGGCACCTGTATACGTTGAGCGTGATCCGGAAGTGCGTGTAGGCGTGGTTCACCGTGGCCACGAGCCCGCCCGGCTGAATCGCGATGCCAAGCTCTTCCTTCAATTCGCGGATTAAGGCCGCCTCGTGCGATTCGCCGCGCTCCAGCTTCCCCCCCGGAAATTCCCACAACCCTCCCAACAAACCGCTCGGTGGCCGTTTGCCGAGGAGGTAGCGGCCGTTCTTCTTGACCGCGGCGACGACAATCTCGTGGTGCGGAACGGCTCGCTTCTTGGTTCTCACCGGCCGCTCGAACACGGTGCCCTCGGCATGTGCCCGGCAGTCGCATTTGACGGGGCATGCATGGCAGAGCGGCGACTTCGGCTTGCACACACGCGCGCCCAGCTCCATCATGGCCTGATTGAAGTCGCCCGGGGCCCGTCCTTGTACGAGGTGGCCCATTACCTCCCATAGGCGGCGCTCCGTTGGGCCGTCGTCAATGTTCGAATCGAGGTCCAGCAAGCGCGCGAGGACCCGCTTTACGTTGCCGTCGAGGGCCGGGACCTTCTCGCCGAGTGCAATGCTCGAAATAGCCCCGGCGGTGTAGCGGCCCACTCCGGGGAGGCGTTCCCACTGTTCCGCTGTGGACGGGAGACGGCCCTCCATTTCGTTGACAACTTTTTTAGCCGCCTTGTGAAGGTTTCGGGCTCGTGTGTAGTAGCCGAGACCCTCCCACAGCTTCAGGACATCGTCCAGATCGGCCCGGGCGAGGCGGCCTACCGTTGCAAAGGACTTCAGAAATCGATTTATGTATGGAACGCCCTGATCTACTCGAGTTTGCTGAAGGATAATTTCAGACACCCAGACCTTATAAGGATCGGTCTCGCCTCGAAAGGAGAGTTCTCGTGCTTCCCGGCGGTACCAGGTGAGCAGACGGCGGCGAAAAGAAGCCTTGCGATCGAGCAACGAGCGGTTAAGACGCGCGCGTTTTTCGACTCCCTTCCCCAAGCTCTACCTCACCACCACGCCGAATTCGCCGAGAACTTCGTGGCCTTCACCGTCTTCAATCGTCAGCCTCACACGATATCGTCCGGGGTCTTTGTAGGCGTGCATTACGACGAGGTTTTTGGACTTTCTGCCGTCGCCAAAATCCCATACGACCTTGCGATCTTCGAGCGCGGGCCGATAGGAAATTGAATACCCGGCCACGTAGGGCTCTGCCACAGAGACAGGCATCCTGCCCACCGGGCTTCGAATGACGTCGTAGACATCGAACGAAACCTCTTGCCCGGCCCTCCGTTCGAGGTCCCTAAGCGCGGGCAGAATTTCGACCGGCGCGTTGCCCATCAAAACGTCCGCAACGGCAATCATGGTTTGCCCGATATCCTTTGGATCGGCGTAGGCGAGAACGATCGCGTCCGCGTCGTCATAGAGCGGCAGCTTCGCGGGGTATCCCAAATGGACGACCACGACCTTGGAGCCGGTCTTCTTGAGATACCTAATCAGTCTCACCTGTCCCGCTGGGGCGATATCGGCCGATAGCATGCAGACGACCGTGCGCATCCCGCCGGCGAATCGCTCGAGGCGCTCGATTTCGAAGTCTTGGATCCTCCCGATGTGACGCGCGGTGCGTATGGGCTGGCGGAAGATCACTTTGACGTATTCTTCCACGGCGTCCGCAAGCTCGCTCACACCATACGAGCCGGTCACGAAGATCGGCATGGAGCGCTCCTCAGTGAGTGGAAGCAGGCTGTTGTCGTTCTTAACAAGCGTCACGGCGCGGCCTTCGATCTGAGGCGGCTCCAAGGCTTTTGCGCGTTCCTTGATCAGCTTTTCCGCGACCTTTTCCTTCGGTCTTTCGCGCTCGAGGAGACCGTGCTTCTGTTTCAAGGCAACGATACGCTCGAAGGCGTCGTTTACGATGCTTTCATCCAAAATCCCGTTCGTAACCGCCAAGGTAATGGCGCCGATCGCCTTGATCACCTTCGGGCCCGAGTCGCCCCAGTAGAGCATATGCGCGCCCGCCTGAAGGGCCAGGATTGCCGCCTCAGAGGAATCGTGGCCCCGTCTCATCTCCGGCGCGTCGATTGGACCTGCCACGACCAGCCCGTCGAAGCCCAGGATGTCTCGCAGCAGCTGTTGCATCACGAGCGGCGAGAGACTTGCCGGAGTGCCCTTGTCGAGTGTCGGGACAAGCGTGTTCCCTACGTGCATCATTTCGGCGCCCGCCTTCACTGCCCGCTCGTAAGGCAAAAGATCCCGGCTGCGTAGTTGGCTCTTGGGCGTGAGCAGAACCGCCTGGCCCCTCTCCCCGCGGTTTTCACCGCCCCCAGGAAAGCCTATGGGAAGCCAGATAAGCCCGTTATCCGCCATGGCGCTCCCCAAGTGATCCGCCATGGACGATATAAAGTCCGCGTCGCTGCCGAAGTTGTAAACATTTCCCGCGCCGTTCGGCAACTCGCTGGCCAATTCGAGCGAGGGCCCAAGGTGCATATTGAAGCCCATGGTCCGAAGATCCTGGGCCATGATGCGCGTGAGTTCCTGCGTCGAGTCCGACACTCCCCCTGCCGCCCAGGTCAGCATGGCCGGCACCTTCAAATACAGTTGCAACGGCCGGGTTTCCTCGCGCTTGAGCGCGAAAAAGTTTGTGCCGATTAGCAGGGGTAGCCTTCCTTGCGTCTCGATTTTCGAAGAACGAAGGACCTTGATGTAATCGGCGGCATCCTGGGGGCGGTTGATTCGTGGGACGATTACACCGCCCGGCGGAAAGTCTCTAATCAAGAGCCTATCGGTGTTGTTCGGCTGCGTAAGGCCTTGGAGTGTAACGAGCATAAGCTGCGCGATACGGGCGGGCAAGGGCAGCGCCTCGATGAGATCGTGCAGTATTTGCGCGGGGTCATGCTCGGGAGCCGCTTTGATCGGTGGCGGGGCCGCTTGGCTCCTGTCAACTACCGCGCCCAGCCCCTCCTCCTCCTGGGCCGCAGCGGGGTCGCAGGGCCATAGGGCCCCAAAGACCCCTAAAACAAGCAGAATCCGCCTCACGCCTAGACCTCCGTAGGTTAGCGATTTTATCAAAGAATCTTGTTAACAGCAATACCGGAGCGCTCATGCCGCTTAGAGCGCTTGGGATGCTCACCATTGAACAGTTCATATCTTTCCTGATAGACTCGCCTCTGTAAGCGTGGGCTACCCGCGCTAAGGGTGTTCTGGTTCGCGTAATTGGCATACTGTGCGCCACGAATTGCCCACTGGCTTTTGGGAGCGACTATGAAGACGGAAGACCTGCAGTTTTCAGGAACAGATGAATACTATTTGGATCCGGAGTTGGAAGGAATTGTAAACATCGCCCTGCAGATGGAGAAGCCGCTGTTGTTGACTGGCGAGGCCGGCACCGGGAAGACGCAGCTCGCGTTCCAGGTAGCGCGCTCACTTGGCATGGACATCGAGGTGCTCCGCTGCAAATCGACCATCAAGGGCGAGGAGGCCTGCTATTCGCAAGATACAGTGCTTCGGCTCAATGACGCGCGATTCGGCGCGGCCGATACGGGCCGCCAAGTGGACAAGTTTTACGACTATGTCGTCTGGGGTCCGATCGGCCGGGCGTTTCGGGCCGACAAAAAGCGCGTACTGTTGCTCGATGAAATCGACAAGACCGAGTCGGACATACAGGACAATCTGCTCGATATTCTAGAGGACTATCAGTTTACGATCCGGGAGGTCAACGACACGATCAAAGCTGACAACATTCCCTTTATTGCCATAACGTCTAACGCTAAGCGCGAGCTGTCAGACCCCTTCCTTCGCAGGTGCTACTGCCACCATATTGCCTTCCCTTCTCAGGATCAAATGCGCGAGATCATCAAGCTGCACTATCCCAATACGAGCGCAAAGTTGATGGAGGCCGCAGTGAAGATCTTCTACGATCTCCGGGGCCGGGGCTATGAGAAACCCCCGGCAACGAGCGAGTTGCTCAACTGGATTGGCGCGCTCGAGCACCTGGGTGAAATCCCCGATCCTAAGAAACTGCCTCTTGTCGGCGTCTTGCTGAAACGGGCGACTGACATTCAGTCTTTCCGCAGCGGCGAGGACGGCCCGAAAAGATATATGTGATGCCGGTAACAAGCGAAGATAAAAAAGCGTACAACGCCCTATTCGTGGACTTTTTGTATCTGTTGCGCGAATACGACGTCCCGGCGAGCTTGAAGGATCTCCTCGAGCTCAACACCGGCATCGAGAAGGGTCTCGTGGACACGATCGACGACCTATTTATTTTCATGCGCCTCACCTTCGTGCGCCGCGTCGAGCATATGGACGCCTTCGAACGCGCTTTCGCTCTGTATTTCTATGACATCGATATCCCTCCCGTCGCCGAGGGCGACCTAGCGCTCCTTCGCACGAAGGCCTTCCGCGATTGGCTCAACCGCGCCATCGAGAAGGGCGAATTGCCAGCTCGGGCGAAATGGGACATGACCCCCGAAGAGCTTATGCGCAAGTTCTGGGAGCGCCTTAAGGAGCAGACCGAGGAGCACCACGGCGGCAATAAATGGATCGGCACGCACGGGAACTCGCCCTTCGGCCATTCAGGTAATGCCGAGGGCGGTATCCGGGTAGGTGGCGGGGCGGGAGGGGGGACGGCCCTGAAGGTAATCGGCGACCGCCGGTATATCTCGTATTCGGATAAGACGGTCTTGCGAAGTGACAATCTTCGCCAGGCGCTCGACGCAATGAAGCACCTCAAGCACGTCGGTGCGGATTCAGACCTCAACCTGCCTGAGACCATCCGGAGGACCAGCAAGAACGGCGGTGAAATCGACTTGGTCTTCGAGCGGGAACTGCGCGACAAGATGAAGCTCGTTCTCCTGATCGACAACGGCGGATACTCGATGACGCCCTATATAGATTTGACCAGGCTTCTGTTCAGCAAGATCCATGAACGCTTCGATGAAATCGACACCTACTATTTCCACAACTGCATCTACGACAGAATTTGGATCGACCAGCGTCGCATACGGAGCTACGACACGGCGAAACTGCTGCAACGCCGGGCCGACACGCGAATTGTTATCTTGGGCGACGCGACCATGGCGCCGGAGGAATTGATGTCGCCGTTCGGGTCGATTACGGGCTTCGATCTGAATGATTCACACCCGGCGATCTATTGGCTCAATAAAATTGACAAGCATTTTAAGTACAGCTGTTGGCTCAATCCAATCCCGCGCGAGCGCTGGGGTGGGGATTATGGCGCCTTTACGCTCAAACGCATCCGGGAGCTCTTTCACATGGAAGACCTGACCCTGGGCGGCGTCAAGGGGATGGTCGAGTTTCTCAGCGACAAGACAGGGCACGAATAGCGCCACGTCAATTCAGGCCTCCGCACCTTAGCGCTGCATGTAGTACGGGCTGCTAGATTTTCCCTTGTCGCAGGGGCTACCATAGGGTCCGTTTCACCCGGTACCGCCGTCCGATTTCGGATCGCGGCGACCTTGTGTTGACTGGGGCGCCTGTATCCTTATTTCACCATTCCAGGGCACGTGAAACCTTCCGGGGACGGACGCCGTCTATGGATCAAAAACGACCCGCACGGGTTTCTGAGCAGAAGTACTACCGCCGGCGTCCGCCGACGAACATTCTGCGAAGTTCATGACGTCATTCGACAGCGATATCGTTTCCGGAAGCGTCGTGCGCTCTGTCGTGAAGCTTGCATGGCCGATTGCCATCACGCAGCTTATCGCTGGGATACACGGCATCGTCGATCAAATCCTCGTGGGAAACTACGTTAGTTTCCACGCACAGGCCGCTATCGGCGTATCTTGGCAGCTTTTCCTCGTCATTTTCGTATTCCTCTCGTCCCTTTTTCATGGCATGAATATCCTCATCGCGCGCTATTCCGGGCGCCAAGATCGCGAGGCTATCAACCGTATCGCCTACGACGTGTTCATTACATCTGGCTACCTGATTCTGTTATTCATCGCGCCTTTGGGCTACTTCCTATCGCCGGCCCTACTGGACCTGGTAAACGCCGAGCCTGAGGTCCAGGAGCACGCCCTGCCGTATTTACGGATATTGTTCACGGCCTCCCTACCGCTTTTCTTGATGTTTGTCTTGAACGGCGCGTTTCAGTCGAGCGGCAACCCCAAAATCCCGCTCTACCTCGGTATCCTCACGACCATCGTGAATGTAATCGCCAGTTACATCCTGATCACTGGCCTTGGGCCGTTCCCGGAGCTTGGGACCGCCGGCGCTGCCATCGGCACATGCCTGGGCCCGCTGCCGAGTATTCTGATCGGGCTCATTCTCATTCAGAGGCACAAGGTTCTCATCGGCCCGCCGGAGCGGTTTTCTATCGTTCCCGATCTCAGCGTTCTCAAGGCGGTGATACGTCTAGGCTTGCCCTCCGGTATTCAGGCCGTGCTGCTTAATATTGGTGGGGTGGCGCTCTTGAGCTTTATCGGGTCACTGGAAGAGAGTGCGGAGGCGCAGGCCGCTTATACGATTTGTTACGTACAGTTGTTTTCCGTTGTGACATGGACGGGATTCGGATTACGGGCGGCCTGTGCCACCGTCATGGGCCAAAACATGGGAGCAGGCAAGAACGAGAGGGGCAAACAGGCCGTCTACGTGGGCGCAGGTCTGGGCTTCCTATGGGCTGCGGCTTTCGGGGCTCTGTTTTGGATCTTTCCCTACACCTTACTCGGCTTTTTCTTTGTCGAGGATGTGCTGGTTCTGGACATCGGGTCCAGTCTGCTGCACTTCCTGACATTTTCGGGCGTGTTTATTGCAGTAACCCTGGCATTTACCGGGGGTTTACAAGGCGCAGGTGATACACGAAAGCCCATGTACATCGCCTTTATTTCGCAGATCGTCGTGCTACTGGGGGTTTGCGCTGTCTACGAGTCGATGGGCCGACTCTCGACGAACGTAATTTGGACGGCCATTCTAGTCAGCCACATGAGCCGCCTCACATTGACCTACATCATGTTCGCCCGGGGGAAATGGGATAATATTAAGGTCGAAATAGGTCAGAAGGCGTGACCGCCCTTAGCCCTGCTTCCCTTCGTCAGGTTTTTTCATCGCCATCGCTCTCAGTGACCTGCTCTTCCTGCGCCGCGGCCACGGCCTTCGCGGCCGCGCTCACTTTCGCTCCGCCGCGGGGCGACATGAGCTTTACGCCTTGTGTGTTGCGGCCGATCGTGCGTATGTCCTTGACGGAGGAGCGAATGACTATCCCATTGGTGGCTACCAGGACGATTTCATCGCGGTCGCCCACGGTCAACATACCGACGACTTTTCCGTTGCGCTTCGTAGTTTTCATGTTGATGATGCCCTGGCCGCCGCGGTGTTGCAGCCGGTAGTCGCCCACCTTTGAGCGTTTTCCGTAGCCGTTCTCCGAGACGCTCAAAACGGTCATGTCATCGTGTGCGAGGGAGACGCCGATCACGCGGTCGTCCTTGCGAAGCTTAATACCCCTCACGCCGCGCGCTTGGCGCCCCATCGAGCGGACATCCCTCTCGGGAAAACGGATCGCCATGCCCTGATGCGTGGCGATGAGCAATGCGTCCTCACCCGTGGTCAGCATGACCTCGATGAGCCGGTCCCCGGCATCGAGGTCAATCGCGATGATTCCGCTCGGGCGGGGATTGCTGAAGTGCTTGAGCATGGTCTTCTTGACGATGCCTTGTTCGGTCACCATCAAAACAAAACGGTCTTCTTGTTTGAGATCGCGAACGGGCAGGAAGGCGGTGACGCCCTCCTCACCTTTGAGGCTCAGGAGATTGACAATCGCGCGCCCACGCGCTGTGCGGCTGGCCTTGGGCAACTCGTGGACCTTGCGCCAGTACAGACGTCCCGTGTTGGTGAAAAACAGCATGTAGTCGTGCGTCGACGCGATAAAGAGGTCCCTCACAAAGTCCTCATCCTTCGTGTCCATGCCCGCGACGCCGCGTCCGCCCCGCCGTTGCTGGCGGTAGGTGCTCACGGGAAGGCGCTTGATGTAGCCGGCGTTGGAGACGGTCACGACCATGTCTTCCTCGACAATGAGGTCTTCGATGTTGAATTCGCCGGTCTCGGCGATGATGAGTGTGCGCCGTTTGTCGCCGTACTTTTCCTTGACCTCCTCGATGCCCTTGCGTACCTCCACCAGAAGGGTCTTGCGTCCTGAGAGGATATTGCGAAGGCGCTCGATTACCTGGAGGAGATCTTTATATTCGATGTCGAGCTCGTCGCGTTCGAGCCCGGTCAGCCGGCGCAGGCGCATCGCAAGGATTGCGTTGGCCTGCACTACAGACAATGTGAAGCGCTTGATGAGCTTTTGCTGTGCCTCCTCAGTGTCTTTCGCGGCGCGGATAATCTTGATGACCTCGTCGATGTTGTCGATCGCGATTTTGAGGCCTTCCAGGATGTGTGCGCGGGCCTCGGCGGCCTCGAGATCGAATCTCGTGCGCCGTTCGATGATTTCGATGCGATGCTCGATGTAGTGATAGACCATGTCCCGGAGAGGGAGCACGCGGGGCATGTTGTTGACGAGCGCGAGCATGATGATGCTGGAGGTGTCTTGCATCTGCGTGTGCTTGTAAAGCTGATTGAGGATAACTTCGCCCTCATCGCCCTTGCGTACCTCGATGACGATCCGCATCCCATCCTTGTCCGACTCGTCGCGAAGGTCTGTAATCCCCTCGACGGTCTTTTCGCGGACGAGGTTCGAGATGGATTCGATCAGGCGGGACTTGTTGACTTGATAGGGAATCTCAGTGACGATAATCCGCTCTTTTCCCGTTTTCTTGTCTATTTCAATCGCCGCCTTCGCCCTGACTTGGACGCGGCCGCGGCCGGTCTCGTAGGCGCTTTGGAGGCCGCCAGCCCCGTAGATAATCCCGCCGGTGGGGAAATCGGGTCCTTTGATGAACTGCATCAGATCCATCGAAGTCGCTTCGGGGTTGTCGATGAGGTGGAAGACGGCGTCACACACTTCGTTGAGGTTGTGAGGCGGGCAACTCGTCGCCATGCCCACCGCGATCCCGTAGGAGCCGTTGACCAGCAGATTGGGAATGGCCGATGGCAATACGGTCGGCTCTTGTCTGCTGTCGTCATAATTGGGCCGTGTATCGACCGTATTCTTCTGGATGTCGGCAAGGAGGTGGCCGGCGATAGGCCGCATCTTCGCTTCCGTATACCGCATCGCCGCCGGGCTGTCGCCGTCAATCGAGCCGAAGTTCCCTTGGCCGTGGACGAGGGGATAGCGCATGTTCCATTCCTGCGCCATGCGGACTAGCGCATCGTAAATCGACGTGTCGCCATGCGGATGGTATTTACCCATCGTATCTCCGACGATCAATGCCGACTTGCGGAAGGAGCGGTTGCTGGCCAACCCAAGCTCGTTCATCGAGTAGAGGATACGCCGGTGGACCGGTTTGAGGCCGTCGCGCACGTCGGGCAGCGCACGGCTGACAATGACGCTCATGGAATAATCCAGGAACGACGTGCGCATTTCTTGCTCAATCGTTATCGACGAGATATTTTCCTTTTCAGCCTGCATAATCCCTTTCGTACGATATCGGTGGGCGAGACGACAGCCTGCAAGCCCTGACGTGAAATCTCAACGCCCCTATCCAGCAGATTGGCCCTGCGGACGAACGATCACCTGCAGCCCCGCGGCCTCTTTCTAAATGTCCAGGTTTTGGACCTCGGCCGCATGCCTTTGGATGAACTCTTTTCTCGGTTCGACCTGGTCGCCCATGAGCAGCTCGAAGGTCGCCCCGGCGTCGGCGTCGGCGGTGACTCGGAGCATGGCCCGTTTTTCCGGGTCCATGGTCGTTTCCTGGAGCTGATCGGCGTTCATCTCACCCAGGCCCTTATAGCGCTGAATCGTGATCCCCTTCTGCCCGATGTCCATCAGGTAACGATGAAGTTCGAGAAGGTTCTCTGTTTCCCAATCTTCACCGTCTTGCGCGTTCTCGACGCGGAAAGGGGGCTCGCCGACTGCTTCCATGGGGTTGCCGTGATCGAGCAGTACGGAAATTTCGTGGCTTTTGAATAGGGCGAGGTCGATCTGGTTAGCCCGTCGAACCGGCTTGGACTGTCCGTTGCCCGAGCCGTTTCCATTCTCGAGCGGGAGTTCTTCCTGTTCCTGCGAGGTGTCGATTAGGTCCGCGTCCGCGCCGAATATTTCGACTTGTTGGCTGGCGGTGATTTTGTCCGGATTTTGAATCTTTTCGCGCGGGAGGGCGAGGCATGCCTCCACCATCTCGGGTGTGGCGCCGTACACGCGGAACAGTCTCTGAATGAGCCGTTCGCGATCCTGCGCCACCGTGAAGGCCTTCTTCAGGTTCTTGAGCGTGAGGGCCTTCGCTTTCCCATTCGTGGCCTTGGGGACAACCTTGTTGGCTTCGAGCGCCAATTCGAGTAGGAATTCTTCCTTTTCTTCTTCCGAGTTCAGGTAGCGCGCCTTCTTGCCCTTCTTAATGAGGTATAGCGGGGGTTGTGCGATGTAGAGGTAGCCATCTTGAATGAGCTGTGGCATCTGACGGTAGAAGAAGGTCAGCAGAAGGGTCCGGATATGCGCGCCGTCCACGTCCGCGTCGGTCATGATGATGACTTTGTGGTAGCGCAGGTTCTCGATATTGAAGTCGTCCTGGCCGAAACCGCAGCCGAGCGCCGTGATCAAGTTCTTGATCTCATTGTTGTTCAGCATCTTGTCGACCCGGGCCTTCTCGATGTTCAGGATCTTGCCTCGCAGAGGCAGGATGGCCTGGTAGCGGCGATCCCGACCCTGTTTGGCCGAGCCGCCCGCGCTGTCTCCCTCGACGATGAACAATTCGCAGAGCGCCGGGTCTTTCTCGGAACAGTCCGCCAGCTTGCCCGGCAGGCCGGAAAAGCCATCCAGGAGGCCCTTGCGCCGCGTCAGGTCGCGCGCCTTGCGCGCGGCCTCACGGGCACGCGCGGCATCGAGCGTCTTGTTCACGATACGATTGGCCATCGAGGGATTTTCCTCGAAGTAATTCGACAGCCCCTCGTAGACCAGCGAGTTGACGATTCCCTGCACCTCGCTGTTGCCCAGCCTCATTTTGGTCTGGCCTTCGAACTGCGGCTCCATCACCCGGACCGAGACGATAGCCGTCAGGCCCTCGCGAGAGTCGTCACCCGTAATGCTCGACATGCCCTTCTTCAGCAAGTTGTTCTTCTTGGCATGCTCATTCAGGCTTTTCGTCAGCGCCGCCCGGAACCCGCTGAGGTGCGTACCGCCCTCGTGCGTGTTGATGTTGTTGACGAAACTCGAGATCGTGTCGGCGTAGGTCGTCGTGTATTGGAGTCCGATCTCGCATTCGACGTCGTCTTTCTTGCCCTCGAAATAAATAGGCTTGCGATGCAGCGGGTCGCGGTTACGGTTAAGATATTGGACGTATTCGGTGATGCCGCCTTTGTACTGCATGACGAGTATTTCGTCGTCCGTGCGCTCGTCCTCGAAGGTAATTCTGATGCCCTTATTCAGGAAAGCGAGTTCACGCAGACGGTTTAACAGTGTCTCCGCGCTGAATACTGTTTCCTCAAAGATCTCTGGGTCCGGCTTGAAGGTAATGCGCGTGCCCTTCGATTTGGTCCTGTCACGCTTCTCGATCGGGCCGTCCGGAACACCCCGCTTGAACGACATGAAGTGTGTGTAGCCGTCGCGCTTGATTTCCGCCTCAAGCCACTCGGAGAGCGCGTTGACGCATGAGACGCCTACGCCGTGCAGCCCGCCTGAGACTTTATAGGCGCCCTTATCGAATTTCCCGCCGGCATGCAAAAGAGTAAGCACAACCTCGAGAGTCGACTTTTTCCGGAGCTTGGGGTCCTTGGTATTGGTAAATCTGTCGACGGGAATGCCGCGTCCATCATCGACGACCGACACGCTATTGTCGATATGGATCGTGACAGAAATCTTTGAGCATTGGCCGGCCAGGGCCTCGTCAATGCTATTATCGACGACCTCATAAACGAGGTGATGGAGCCCGCGAGCGGCCGTATCTCCGATGTACATGGCGGGCCGTTTGCGAACGGCCTGAAGACCTTCTAGAACCTGAATCGACGCAGAGTCGTAACTCTTTTGTGCCACAGCACTTATCCTCATTGAAATCGGCTAGAGATGCCGCCCCTTAGGTAGTGGCTGTAGTATAGCAATTCGGATAGGGCAAAACAAGAAAAAACGCCCATTTTTACAGCTTGAAAGCCCTATTTTAGAGGCTGTTTTCAGGCGGCTTTTCATCCGCCTCAGACCTCAGTGCGAGAAAAATCTCGGAGAGCTTTTCTCGAGAGAGAAATTTATTGCTTTTGTCGATTATCTCAGATTTTTTGTATGAAATTTTGTGCATCCAAACGGGACTGTCGACAGCAATGACCAGGGTGCCCTCCCGAATGGCGACCGGGGCCGCGTGAGGCGCGAATTCCGGCCCCGCAATTTCCTCCCAGTGCTCCCAGATCTCCGCCTCCTCCAATCTTTGCCCGAGGTCCGTGGTCGCCTTGAGCTCTTTAAGGATTTCACTGATGTCCTGGGGTTCGTCGCGGGACAAGTCGCCTCTCCACACGCTAGAGCGCTTAAAGTTTAGATGCTGCGTTTTTCGCGTTGCGAGTGCGAGGCCGGCAAGGCGCCTCTCCAGGGTCGCAGGTCGGGTTTAGAGGCCCGCGTCCCTGTGGGTGGCACCGCCAAAGTTGTTTGGGGGTAAATCCTGACCCATGTCCCAACACCCCCTAAGCTGCGCTTGGCGGTGGCACCCTGCGTAACGCCGACGGCGCAGTAGCAGCAAACGGGCCTATATAAACTTAAGGTGCTCTAAAGCCGGCTTAGCTTTCCGTTTTCCATCATGAAGTTAGTCGCGCCACGCATGGGCAGGCTCATCGTATCCCGTAGTTCCGTGGTCGTCAGGAGACATTGTACCTCTTCGTCGATGGC
>JASJYE010000029.1 GCA_030123645.1 Candidatus Hydrogenedentota bacterium
CTGAATTTGTTAAATCAGACAAGTAATTACGGGGGAATTTCTTATGCGTCCAGCAAGACTCAGTTCCAATGTGTTTCTCGAGCTTCCACCCATCTTAGCCCATTACGTGGAAGCGGACCGCCATCTTTGGATTGATGGGAACCCAAGGCGCGGACGGCTCAGCATGCTGAACCGCTTGGGCAAGTTCGTCGACCTCGAGGCCGAGGCCGTCGAACGCCGGCATCTCATCCAAATGATGGGCGTCGAGCGCGCCCGCGGCCTGCAATATCGGATGGGCTTCGAGCAGGGCCGGCGCGACGCCCTGCGCCACATTCAGACCTTCAGCGAGAACGCGCGCTTGGCACTTCAGGCCGCCCTCGTGTTTGGGCAGCTTCAGGGCCGTTTCGTCGCCGAGACGAAGGTCTTCGAGTTTAACCTCGATGAGTCTACGTTACACCGGGAAGTTAAGTTGACGGTGTGTTCGGAGGCCGCCATTCAATCCATGGCGCGTTCCGGATGGGACGAATGCGTCTGTTGGAACACGGCAGGCTATCTGTCCGGCCACGTAAGCGAGATTCTCGAGCGCCATGTCATCACGCTGGAGACCTCTTGCCTCGCCCACGGGGCAGAGGCCTGTAATTTCGTGAGCCGGCTCGATGCTGAATTCGACTCCGGGGCCGACTGGGTACGTGAGGCCATGCAACCTCAAAGCTTCGAGCAGGAGATCGAGAAGCGAGACCAATTGATTGAAAATGCGCAGAGGGCCGCACGCCGCGCGCAGGCTGCACTTAGCAATATGAACAACCGCCACCGTTCCGATCTCGTGCTGGAGACGGTCGTCGCGGATTCAGACGCCATGACGCCGGTTGTACAGCGCGCCCGGCAGCTTATGGCAACCGAAGCGCCGATAATCATCACGGGCGAACCCGGAACCGGAAAAGAGACACTCGCCCGAACGATTCACTACGGAAGCGACCGCAAGCGCAGACCTTTCGTCCAGATGGATTGTGTCGGTATGACCGACTCGCTTGTCGATCAGGAATTGTTCGGCTATGAGAAGGACGCGTTTCAGGGCGCGACGTTGCGCCATACCGGCGCGTACGTCCGCGCGCACGGTGGAACGCTCTTCCTGAATAAGGTGTGCGAGCTCTCCATCGAGACGCAAGGGCGGCTGCTCAAGGCGATGAACACGGGCACCGTCGAGCCGCAGGGCGCCGAGGCGCCAATCAGGGCCGATGTGCGAATCATCGCCGCGACGCAGGAGGACCTGAGGGAGGCCGTCGAGACCGGAGCTCTGCGGCAAGATTTCTACTATGCGCTGGCCGTGGGCCGGCTGGATCTGCCCCCTTTGCGTGAGCGGCAGACCGACATCTTGCGGCTTGCCGAGGACTTTCTGCGCGATTTCCAAAAGCGTTACGGGCGCGCGCAAGTCGTTATGAGCGGCTCTTTTAAGAAGGTGGTCATGGACTGCGCCTGGCCGGGGAATGTGCGCCAGCTTCGCAACGTCATCGAGCATGCCGTTATCATGTCGGGCGGCGGGGAGCTGACCCCTGCCGATCTTCCGGAGGAGATTCTGGCCACCCGTTGGACCAGGCAGCCGGGCGAATTGACGGAAGAGGTCATCCGGGCCACACTGAGCAAGACGCACAACAACCGCAGCAGAGCGGCGCAGCTTCTGGGTGTGGGCCGGACAACCCTTTGGCGTTCCATGAAACGCTACGGAATCGAATAGTTCGCGCTGTATATGCTACGCTCCCGGCCTAAGGGGAGCGAGTGTTTCATGTGGCGTTTCGTACAAGTGTCCGATCTGCATCTGGGTAGCTACACGGACGGGCGATGGAACAATAATTTCATCTGTACCATGATGCCCGACGTGATGCGCTGTCTGCGGCACGATCTTGCGGGACTGCAGCCGGAGTTTATTCTGGCCACCGGCGATCTCGCCAGCCAACCCACGCGGGACGCCATGTTCGCCGCCCGCGATTTTATGGATTGGCTCGGGTTCCCCTATTACCCTATGGGCGGCAACCATGATTTCGTCGTGGAAAAATCGCGCGACTGGTTTCGCGAGGCCTTTCACGCCCATCTTCCCTCGAAGGATTTGCACTACGCCTTCGACCACGAGAACCTTCACATTTGCGTGCTCGATCCCTACTGGAAATGGGCCGACGGTTCGCTTCACGGCTACTCGGAGAACATGGTGGTGTCGGAAGCGATGTACTCCGAGAACAGCCGCCCGCATTGGCTCCTGCCCGAGGAGCAGTTGGACTGGCTAGAGGCCGACCTCACGCAAAATGCCGCGACGCCTACGTTAATCGGGTGCCATTATCCCGCCGTTGCCATTCCCGAACGGATGTCGCGGCCGGGCATGAGGGACGCGGGGGAGCTGGACAACGGCGATGAACTGGTGGCCTTGCTGCAGCGCCATCCACAGGTCCGGGCGGTCTTTTCCGGCCATTTCCACATGAACCTCATTGTGCAAGGAGGCGGGCTCACACACGTCATCACCGGGTCACTCCCGGAGTATCCAACGGAATTCCGCGAAGTCTGCGTGTACGATGATCGCCTGGAGATTACGACTCTGGGATTGAGCGATCCGTCTTTCGCAGCACGTTCATTGATCCCAGGCAAAGGCTGGACGGCCGGTCAAGCCGCCGATCGCATCGTCACGATCCCCCTGACTTAACCGATATCACGACGATGAGTTCACCCGAACTCAGGCGGAGTCCGCCCAGATTGAGATGGCTCCCCGGCTTCATCGTCAATGTCGTGTCCAAAGCCTTAACGGTTTTTCCCTTCAATTTCATCGTGATCCGCGCCTTAATGCGAATGCGCCCGTCTTCCACAACGGAGAGCGGCGTGACGTACAAGGTATACTGCCCGTCGATGTAGATCTTCGCCTCTTCGCCGTAGGGCACGGGGATATCGGCCGAACGGACCTTGTAGAAGCTGTCGTAATCCAGGCCCGAGACCGCCCGCCGGACCCGCTCCAGCCCGGGCCCGAAATACTTCGAGGCGCGCCCCTCATTCTTCGCCTGTACCGCGACGACCGATACTTGTAGTGGCGTGCCGGGGACTTCATCACCCGCGGCGACCAGCGAGATAGCGAATAGAGTCAGAGAAACTGCGGTCACAGCATGTCCCCATCGGGAAGGTTAATCCAAACCATCGTCGTTTCCTCATTCACATACACCGATTCCGTCGTTGCGCCCTCAATTTCCGTCGAGGCCTCTTCGATAGTGACCGCCTGTAGAGGCTCCGGGCCGGGCGCTACGATTGAAATTAGAGACCATGCAACCACGAGGGCCGCGGCAAGCGCGGAGGCAAGCGCCCACAGACCCACATGCCGGCGTCTCGGCGGCTCGATTTCGTCTTCAATGCGCTGCATAAACGAAGGGAATTGGGCATCGCTGATTTCCACGCGGGCCTTGGTGGATTCGATGGCTGTGCGGAGCGCTTTAAGGTCTTCGAGCCGGCGCGTGCATTCGGTGCAACCGGCGAGATGTTCCTCGATTTCTTGAGAAGCGGTTATCTCGCCGTCAAACCAGCGTTCTACGCGCTCTAGATATTGGCATGTGCTCATTTCACCTAGCCTCCACTATGCCCATTTCGATCAGGGCTTCTTGCAGCTTCTTCCTCGCATGATGCAGCCGGCTCATGACTGTGCCCAGGCTGCATCCCATGACCCCCGACATTTCTTTATAGGATAATCCCTCGAACTCGCGCAGAATAAACGCCGTCCGGTGCTTTTCAGATATCGACGCCAACGCCGCGTTGATCGCCTGGCCCAGTTCGCGGGCCGATGCAGCGCGGTCAGGCCCAGCCGCTGTTGCTGGAGCGTTCTGCCCCCCGTGCATATCTTCGAGGGCGACGGTCTTGAGGCGGCGCTTCTTAAAAAAGTCCTTGCATCGGTTCGCCGTAATACGCAATAACCACGTCTTGAAGCTGGCATCTCCGCGAAACCGCCCCAAGGCGCGGTGCGCCTTGATGAACACCTCTTGCGAGATGTCCCACGCTTCCTCGCGGTCGTGCAGGTAGTGATATGAAAGAGCAAAAACGTCATTGCGATACCGCCTCACCAATTCTTCGAAGGGCGCACGAGCGCCTCCTTGCGCAAGCGAGACCAATGCCTTGTCTGGCTCCTCGCGTATCGCTGAGTATTTTCGCTCGTCACTGCCTTCCACTAGGGTCGTATCATACAGAACGCCCATTTCAAGTGGAATGCTCACCGGTCCTCCCGTCGTCTGCATTCAAAGTAATAGACGCGAAGGCCGGTGAATTATTTAAGGGAAAAGTAGGCCCGGGGTGCAGAGGGCATCAGGACCTTTCTAAGTGCTTGTATTCCAATGCTTTATCCAAGGACATTAAGTTTGACAGGGCGCGCGGGCCCACGCATCCGTCGGGGGTGGTGCGCTCGCGTGGGTCCACGGGCCGCCGCGCCTTCGAGTCCTTTATTGGGGCGGGGTCTGTTGCACATTTGCGCTGTGTTCCAGCAGACAGGTATCATGCGCGTTTGTCGCCTCAGCATAATTAAGGCATCCACCGGAGAGTGTGAAATGGAACAAGGCATTGCCCAAGCCGCGCAAATGAGCCTGGAAGAGAGCATATTAACCCGCCGGTCTGTGCGCGGTTTTTTGGATAAGCCGGTGCCGCAGGATGTCCTGAACAAGGTCTTTGGAATCGCGCAGCATGCGCCCTCGAATTGCAACATTCAGCCCTGGATAGTACTTGTCGCGTCGGGCGAGGCGCGCGACCGAATTCGCACAAGATTGATAGAGGCAGTCACCAGCAGCGTGCCTTCTGTGTCCGATTTCGACTATCCGGACAAATTCGAGGGCGAGTACCGGCGCAGACAGGTCGAATGCGCGGTCGCCATGTACAAGAAGATGGGCATCGCGCGAGACGACATCGCGGGCCGCGCGCGCGCATCGCTTCGGAATTTTGAGCTTTTCGACGCGCCGCATGTGCTCTTCATTGGAATGCATAAAGATTTCGGCGCCACGGTGGCCATCGACGTCGGGATGTACGTCCAATCGCTGATGCTTGCCATGACGGCCCATGGCATTTCAAGCTGTGCTCAGGCGAGCATGCGTCACTACCCAAACATCGTCCGTGAGGAGTTCCCGGGCAACGAGGATACACGTATCCTATGCGGTATGTCCTTCGGCTACGAGGACCCAGAGGTGGCGGCAAACGCCACCCGCACAACGCGTGACGATATCAGCGCCTGCGTGACCTTCATCGAGGAGTAATTGTTCCAATCGGGGCGCCATGGGGTCTCCGGGGAGGGTCGGGACCCACGTCAAATTGAATTGGCGCGGGGGCAGATGAAGTCTTGGAGCCGCGCCAATTTGTCATCCCCGCGAAGGCGGGGATCTCCTTTCGATAAACCGCCTGCCTTACAAGAGATTCCCGCCTTCGCGGGAATGACGGAGCGGGAGGAGCTTGCGGGACGGTCGAACTTGCGGACTTGCCACAGCGCCTCCCTCCCAGGCGGCGCGCACCTACACTTGCCCTCCCGGCTGTCCAGTTGAGTTTTCTGAGGAATTTTTGGCTCCAAGTACGCAGAAGAGTTAGGAGTCCCGCGCGAGAACGAATTCGGTCATGTCGTGCATGGAGGTGGTGTAGGCATTTTCGGGTAGCGCTAGGAGGGCGGCGCGCGCGCGTTCGATGTAGTTTCTCGCTAGCGCTTCGGTGCGTTCGAGGGCGCCTGTACTCCGGATCGATTCTTGAATCCAAGCTCGATCGTCTTCGCTCACGGCGCGGCCAGCCAAGTCCTCCAGGCGTTGAACATCAGAGTTGGACATCTCAGCTCTCATGTACAAGATAGGCAGCGTCATTTTCCCCTCGACAATGTCGCCGCACGAAGGCTTGCCCAGGGTCTCTTCGCCCTGCTCCAGATCGAGCAGGTCGTCGATGAGCTGGAAGGCGGTCCCGATCCCTATCCCGAAGTTGAACAGGTCAGCCCGGTGCGACTCATTAATGAGAATGGAGGGCGTGCTGCATGTGACGGCGAAGAGGCTGGCCGTCTTCCTCTCCGCGAGGCGAATGCAGTCTTCCTCGTTCAACATCCCCTGCTTGCGGCCGAAATTAATCAACTCGCCCTCGGCCATCAGACGTATCGATTGGAGCGCGCTCTTGATCACCGCGCTCGAATTGTAATTGGTCAGAATGTCCAGCGCCCGCGCAACCAGGTAGTCGCCACCGAGGACCGCGGTGTGGTTGTCCCAAAGTCGATTGAGCGAGGGTTCGCCGCGCCGCAGATCCGCGTGGTCGACCACGTCATCGTGCGCAAGCGCGGCCAAATGCAGCAACTCCATGGCGGTCGCCATGTCTACAAAGCGATCCAGGTCGTGCGCGCCGACGGCCCCCGCCGACATGAAGCACAGCGCCGGCCGCATCATCTTGCCTCCGAGACGCGGCGGTGTGGCCGAGCGGCCGTAGACCAACTGAAACGCGTTCACCCATTGCCGACGGACCGATTCTCGGGCCTGCTCGAGCTCTTTTTGGATTTCCCCATAAAGGGATGTTAAATTGAGTGCCGTCGTCATCAGCGGATCCTAGCATAAGTTCTTTTGGCTGAGCGAGTTTACGAAGGTCTACGTTCGTCTTTGTACTAGTGTGCCTGCCGAGGCTCGTGCGTCGTTGCCCCGGCAAGGTTTTGTGTTTCTAGAGCGCATTCCTGCCGGCTACGCCCACTAAGATGCACAATCCGAAGCCAGTTGGTTGGGCATTCTCGGTGGCTCTTCTCGCTGCCGCCTCACCTTCTGGCCACCTCCGAAGAATTGTGCCTCATGTGCTGGGGGCCGCTCTTCTATGGTCTGCTCTGTGCACCATTCGGGGTAGGCGTGGGCTGGGCGGCGGGAGTTCTGGGTGCGGCGACGGATAGATAACCGAGCGCCTCATCAACTTGCCTCTTGGCTATGGCGGGTCCTCGTCGAAAACTGGAGCCGGTCGAAGTCTTCGACCTGAGACCAGACCCGCGTGAGCAGGACAATCTCGCCGGGCGTGGCGAAGCAAAGGAGACGGAGCTCCAGGCGTGGCCGGAGGGCATGATGAGGGAGCTCAAGGCCGGGGGCCGGCGCTAGCCTGCAAGCCCGTTCAGGATCTCTACGCCTCTGCGGATGGTGTCGTCGGGCGCCGCGAAACTGATTCGGATATGCGAGTTTCTCTCGCTGAAAACGCTGCCGGGAATAATAATTACGTTGTTTTCGATGGCACGCTCTACGAAGGCTTCGCCGTCGCCTCCAGGGGCCTCTGGAAAAATGTAGAACGCGCCATCCGGCCGCACGACCTGAAACTTTTCTTTGAGCAGCGCATAGGCGAGGTCGCGCTTCACCCGGTATGCCGCCACTTTTGCACTATGGTCAGTCTTCAGGGCGGTAATGGCAGCATATTGGGCGAAGGAAGGCGCACAGACGAATGTATACTGCTGAAGCGTGTTCATTTGCTGAATGACTTCTTCGGGACCCGACGCGAAGCCCACCCGCCAACCCGTCATTGCGGCCATCTTTGAGAAACCGTTTAGCAACATCACATTCTCGTACATGCCGACGATCGATGCGGGCCGGGCGTCATAGCTGAGTTTCTCGTAAATCTCATCGGATATGACCAGCAGCTTGTGTTTCTGGGCCACGGCCGCAATTGCCTTCAACTCGCTGGTATCGATGCTGACCCCCGTCGGGTTGGAAGGCGAGTTGATGATTAGGATCTTGGAACGTTCCGTGATTGCGTTTTCAATTGCGGCGGCTTTCAATTTGAAATCGGGATATGTGTCTATCGGCACGCTGAGGCCGCCGAGCAGATTCACCAGGTGCTTGTACATCACAAAATAGGGATCGGCATACAACACCTCATCCCCCGGATCTACAGTTGCTAGGAGGCACAAGAACAATCCGCCGGAGACACCGGAAGTGATCATCACGTTGTCCAGCGCTACTCCGAAGTGCTCCTGATAATACTCCGAGCAGGCCTCGCGCAATGGTTTAATTCCCCATGTCTCCGTATACGCATTCTGACCCGCCTCAATGCTCCGTACAGCCTCCGCCTTGACCGCCTCGTCCACATCGTAATCGGGCTGCCCGATGCTAAGGTTGATCGGGTCCTTCAGATTGGCCGCAAGCGCGAAGGCCTTTCTTATACCGCTCGCGTCTATACGGCCCATGCGCTCGGCTACAAAGCTCATCCAGGGCCCTCTCTTGGAAAAAATTGATTTGCCAGTGGAATCGCGTATTATGCGCAGGTCAAGGGCGGAAGGCAAAAACACCCGCGTATGAGCTTCGCGGCGTGTGGTCGATCTTCCCCTGGCGACTGGAATTTTCGGGGGCACTTGTGGTTTCATTTGTGTAAGGCAATGTTCGAGAGACCGTGGCTTTGGATCGTAGGGGGCGGGGCATCAACTGGCTAGGCTGAGTCCCCTTACTCAGTCATCTTGGGGCGGATTACCGAGGCTGTGAAGAGGCTGGTTCATTAGGCGCTATGCGGGGAAAAAATGTGGAGAAGTCCCCATTTTATGGGAGTTTTGTGTGGAAAAGGGATAAGGACCCATGTGCCAGTGGGCTGTCATTAACGGACTTAGGTTGTGCGTGCCCTATGGGGATGAAAAAAAAACCTTGACGTGAAAACCATTTTGATGCTATAGTGTAGACGGAAAGTCGGCGAAGGGTGATTGTGACTCTGGGGATTTTGACTTTGTGGAGGATATTATAGCCGTATAGGCTTTCGACTTATATAAGATCTTCATGGAAGACGATCCCCCAGTCTTCCTTGAGGACCACAGTCAGAAATGACTGGTTCCCACCACCGGCGAGTGCATACGAGGTAGTTCCCCCGCTGCCATGCACTCGCCCCTTTTTTATTTATGCGATACCCGGGGCCGCTCGCGCGTCTGTTCAATCGTGTTTTGGGATTTAGGCCGTTTTTTGCCGCCGAAAGCCCCAAAAGGTAGTTCGAGATCCAGGTTTGTAATCTTTCGGAAACGTAAGGGATTAAAGAGGATAGCTCGAGATGGACTACTCCGGGCTATTGACTTTTGTTAACTGATGGACTAAAATGGGCGTTCACATGCACCTGAGAGCTTTTTTGCGTATTCGCCCAAACGCTGCCGCGTCGAGGCTATTTCTGCTGTCTGTTTTTTCGCCGAGGTGCACGTTTTCGTCCTAGCCGGCACTGAGGTTCCAGACTGAATTACCCGCAATTGGAGAAGCCCATGACGTTGAAGATTTCGCTCGCACTTAGGGTTTTATCTGGTGCGCCTGACCGCTATTGCCCTGACGGATATAGAGATACGCCACGGTTTCAGGAGAGATTGTCGGCGGCGGCGAAGCTCAAGGGCGTCACGGCCATCGAAATCGAGCAAACGGACATTAATCCCGAGCTTCCCCCAAAAGAGCTCAAACGAATGCTCAAGGACTATAACCTGCCCTGCTCAAGCGTAGCGGTCGATCTGGCCCACGACAGGCGCTTCGCGCTGGGAGGATTCGGCAATCAGCATCAGAAGACCCGAAATGCCGCAATAGATGAGGGTAGAAAGGCTGCGGACATCGCCCGTGTTCTGGGGATGAATGATATCACCGTAAAACTTTACACCGACGGTTTCGATTATCCCTTCCAAGTGGATTACGGCGCCCACTGGAATACGGTTATTTCCTCTATCAAGACGATCGCGAAGTACGCATCGCCCGATGTGAATGTAGCCATCGCATACAAGCCGAGGGATCCGCGGCAGCATTTGACGGTCGCGACGGTAGGCAAATCGCTTTCATTGTGCCAGGAGATCGCCATGAAGAATGTGGGCGTGGCGATGAGTTTCAGCCATGCCATGATGGCGGGCGAAAACCCGGCAGAATCCATCGCCTTCCTGACCCGGGCGAGCAAGCTTTTCCGGGTGTATTTCAGCGATTGCTACCGTCTCTGGGATGACGGGCTCGTGCCCGGTAGCGTGCACACGTGGGAGCTGATGGAGGCGCTGTTCTACCTGAAGACCTCGAAGCATACAGGTTATCTGACGCTCGACATGTTCCCCAACCGCCTCGAACCCAGCCACGCGTGTCAGATTGCCGTGGGCAACCTCTCCATTTTCTCCAAGAAACTCGAGAAACTGGACACTTCCGAGATGCGGCGGGCACAGAAGACGCTTGACGCGGTCGAAACTCAGAAGATCATCCGCCGGGTCATGTTGCAGGGATAGGCATCGTCATAGTAGAGTCGCCCTAGGGCGCGTTGCAGTTTTCGTTCAGGTATCGTTTGCATTGCTGCGGAGGCGAATATCCGAATTTTTGGCAACACCAGCGGTTTGAAGGCCTTTTCCCAGCGCAAGCTGGAACGCTTGTCTCACCGAAGAAGCCGATCGGATGCGCTCATAGCACCCGAGCTGGCGCGCGCTCTGGCGGAAGTCTCTGCCGAAATCAAACGTCAAGTCGGATTGCTGATCGACCGCCGGGGGTACGTGCGCGTAACCATCGTGGGCGACGCGCGCTCGTTGTTCCTGCCGGACCTGAGCGCGTATCGCCAGGCACGGGACCGTTTGTGCGGCCTGCGGCTCGTCCATACGCATCTGCATGCCGCCGGGCTCGACGATGACGACCTGACAGACTTGGCCCTCCTCCGGCTCGACATGGTGGCGGCGCTGGAAGTCGGCGACGGCGGCCTTCCGGGCCGCGTGCACGCAGCGCATCTCCTGCCCCAAAATGACGACGACCGGCCGTGGGAGCTCCTGCCGGCTCAGGATGTTCATCAACTTTCAGAAGATTTCCCGGAGATGATTCAGGCACTTGAACAGGAATTTGCGCGAACGCGCCGGGGGCATAAGACGCTGGCTGGACGTGAGCGCGCCATCGTAGTGCATGTCTCACAGTCGAATCGAACTCAAATCGAGGAGTCTGTCGCTGAATTGCGCGAGCTTTCCGAGAGTGCGGGCATCGATGTCGTGCTGACGGAGGTGCAGAGGAGGCCTGTGGATCCAAAGTACGTGGTCGGGAAGGGAAAACTGCAAAAGCTCATTATCAAGGCGATGCAACTCGGCGCGGGCGCCATCGTCTTTGACTTGAACATCTCTCCTGCGCAGGTCAAGAATCTCGCCGATATGACGGACCTGAAAATCCTGGATCGCACGCAGGTCATCCTTGATATTTTCGCGCAACGCGCGGAGACTCGCGAGGGCAAGATTCAGGTCGAGCTTGCGCAACTGCGCTATTTGCTGCCCCTTCTGAGTGCGAAGCATACGGCCATGTCCCGCCTGACGGGTGGAATTGGAGGCCGGGGCCCAGGCGAGACGAAACTCGAGATCGATCGCCGGCGCGCGCAGCAGCGTGTGGCGCAATTGAATCGTGAAGTCGAGCTTTTGGGCAAGCGCCGCCGATTGCGGCGCAAGCAGCGCACCGGGAAAAAGGTGCCCACGGTCTCCATCGTCGGCTACACGAACGCCGGGAAATCGACACTGCTCAACAAGCTGACCGGAAGCGCGGTGCGGACCGAAGACAAGCTGTTCGCGACGCTTAACCCCGTGTCCCGCCGGCTTCGATTTCCGCGGGAGCGCGAGCTCATCATTACGGATACGGTCGGATTCATCAGAAAGTTGCCGCCGGAGTTGATGGATGCGTTCCATACGACATTCGAGGAGATAGAACCGGCCAACCTATTGCTGATCGTCTTGGATGCCTCAAGCCGCCGGGTAGAAGAGCACTATATTGCTGTACGTGAGCTCCTCGCCGAACTCGATCTGGACCACAAACCCGCACTGGTGGTGCTCAACAAGGCGGACATCAGCGACCAGCGAACGCTTGAGGCGCTCGCCCACAAGCACAATGGAATTCCCGTGTGTGCACTGGACCAGGAGACCTTCGGGCCGTTGCTGGAAGCGATCGAGCGCATCCTTTGGGAGGAGAAGACACCGCACTACGAAGCAGCCGCGGCACCGGCGACGGATGAGATCGAAGTGGCCGTAAGCCGCTCCCCTGAACGGGACGTAGTATAGCTGGGCGGAGATGCCTATACGATGGAGCGCTTCCCGAGACGCCAGTTGGTTACGCTCGCACTCGCAATTTTCGTGTTGATGGCATCGCTCCCGCATCTTTCATGCAGCCCCGGGAGTGCACAGCGTATCGAAGATGCGCGCGGGGCGCTCGCCGAAGCAGAGGAGCAGCTTGAGCTTGCGCGCGAGACCTTTGGCACAGCAAGGCAGGACGAAACCAATGAGCACTTGCGGAATGCCCAAGACGGATTTGTAAAGGCGCGCGACCTCTATCTTGAGGCATGGACTGATTTGTCCAGCGATGCGGAGCTGCTAGAAGAATTTGCAGCCTGCGCCGTGCGGACCGAAGATTATGACCTCGCGGCCAAAGCCTATCGCAGAGCGGCTACGTATAGGCCCGAGAACAACGAATATTGGCTCGAAGCGGGACGGAACTTCGTTCGTGTCGGGAAGGGGATGGCGGACGAAGCGCGCGAGGCCTTGGAAGTCTGTCAGGCCCGCGCATTGGATGCCGGAGACACCGGCTTGGCGGCGCAGACCAGTACTCTGTTGGGCCATCTCTATCGCAAACTGGCCCTGTACGAATTGGCCCGGGAGTATTACGAGTCGGCGCGCACTTCGGATCCTGACCATCTCGGTGCGCGCTTAGGGCTCATCGGCCTCGACTTTCGAGAAGGGCGCGTGCTGGAGGCCCAGATGGCCGTCGATCAAGCCGGCCAACTCGCCCCAAGTGACGCGAGCTTTCTGGAGATGATGCTTCAGTTCGGTTATGCCGGGTTTCACGAGAGCCATGCGTGGTTCGTGGATCGCGCGGACGACCATATGGCTTATGCAAAGCTGCTGACCCGGCTGAGCCGTCTCTCCGAAGCGATCTTGGCGGTCCAACGCGTCGTCGACCTCGATGCAAGGAACGTCGTGGCACTGAACCTCTTGGGATCGCTCGCGCGAGAGTCTGGCGATACGGCCCGCGCGCGAGACGCATTCAACCGCTCCTTAGCAGTCGATCCAGACCAGCCTAGAACGCGGGAGGCGATAGAGGGCCTCGCCAGCTCTCCTCAATAAGGCCAGATCCGGCCCGCTAAGTTGGGCGAGGACGCCGTGCTTGTCGGGGCGTTGCTCTTGGGGCCAGGGACTAGCCCGCATGTTTCACGGAATGAATCACCCCACCGTGTCATTGCGAGTTCGAACCCGCTGTGCGGGAAATTGGGATAAGGAAC
>JASJYE010000294.1 GCA_030123645.1 Candidatus Hydrogenedentota bacterium
ATCGATTCCAATTCCCTCTACGGTCACGAGCGCGGCATGGATATCGGTATTGAAAATCTGCATTTTCGAGAAGGCGTCGACCGTGACCTGGACCATGATGGGCAGCGGGACACCTCGCTCCGACAAGGCCTGATGCGCGCCGATGACGCCTGCCTTCACCTCGAGGATGTCTTGCTGCGTTTCGAACAAGAGCACGTCGGCGCCCCCGTCGATGAGGCCCAGCACCTGGTGATAGAAATTGCAGGCGATTTCGTCGAAGCCCGCTTCGCGGAGGTCGGCTGCAGTTTTCGAAATCACGCGGTTTGAAGGGCCGATGGAGCCTACAACGAAAAGCGGCCGGCCGTCGTGATTGGGGTCGCTTCGATGGCGCTCGCGCGCCCGTACGGCAATTTCACTAGAACGTTTGCTCATCCAGTAGGCGATCTGCTCGTAGGATGCAGTCTGGATGTCGAGCTCGGACGGAATCGCCTCGAAGTTGCTCAGATCCAAATCGGCAAAATTATATTCAGACAGCCGAAGGGGCGACGCGCCGAAGGTGTTGGTCTCGACCATGTTCGCCCCGCTGCGGTAATAGCTCAGGTGGATGTCCTCGATGGCCTTCGGATGCGAAAACGACAAGAGGTCGCCGAGCATGCGGAAATCGGGTCCGCCGAAATCCCGATCCGAAAGATCGAGGTCCTGGGTCATGGTGCCCATCGCCCCGTCTAACACGAGAACCTGCTCTTCGATTGCCTCCAGAAATGTCACACGTCCGCTCCATTAACGCGACTCTGAGTTTTCGGCCTATCTTACAGATTGTTCAAGATCCTCGGCAAAGTATGCACATCGACCAAGTGATACTACGCCGCAAGTGCTCATTTAAGTCCCGAATACGCTGGAAATAGTTCCTTTTTGCGCTCTTAGGAACGGCGGCTCGCGTGCGCGGGACTATACTGATCATGGGCCGAGCGCCCCGTCCTTGCGCGACGAAGAATTTTGGATGCACAAGATCGATGCGGCTTCACCCCTTGTGCCGCGGGCTTAAATGGTGTAATGTACTCAGATATATAGAGTTATGAGTAGTTTACATGCGTGAATGCGGATGAACCTCGCGGAAATCTATAAGTCCAACCCTTTTGTGCTCTCGTTCGAGCTGTTTCCTCCTAAGTCTGACAAGGGCATGGATCACCTCATCGAGAATCTACGCCGGCTCCTGGAATTTCACCCTCATTTTGTCACATGCACTTACGGCGCAGGGGGAAGCACGCGCGAAAAGACGCTCGATACGCTCGCGCATGTGCAGGCGCTGACCGATATTCCGGTCGCGTCGCATGTGACCTGCGTCGGCGCTACCGTTGAGGACCTCAAGGCCTACCTTGCGAAGGCCGCCGAGCAGGGAATCGAAAACATTGTTGCCATTCGCGGCGATCCGCCGGAAGGTGAAGAGGAATTCCGCACGATGAAAGGCGCTCTCTCCTTCGGCCGCGATCTGGTCGAGCTCATCCGGCGTGAGTACCCCGAATTCGGTATAGCCGTCGGCGGGTATCCTGAAACGCATCCGGAGGCGGGGAGTCCCGAGACCGATCTTCGGTACTTGAAAGAGAAAGTCGACTGCGGCGCGGACGTTGTCATTACCCAACTGTTTTACAACAACGATGACTTCCTCCGATTCCGAGATTGCTGTACATCGAAAGGAATCTGCGTCCCGATCATTCCCGGCCTGCTACCTGTTACGAATTTCAATCAGGTCAAGCGGATCGCTTCATTATGTGGGGCGACACTTCCGGAAGACTTTCTCAACGCGCTGGAGAATTGTGGTGACGATACGGCTGCGCAGTTTGCGGTGGGAGTCGAGCAGGCAACTCGGCAAGCGGGCGGCCTGATCGCGCACGGTGTTGCGGGCATTCATTTCTATGTGCTCAACAAATCGCACGCAACGTCGGAGGTCTTGGGCGCTCTAGAGCTCCCACCTAAGTGAAGGACTAGCCCGCATAGCTCAGTGCGCCACGAGGGCGCACTGAGCTATCCGGGTTAGAGGCTTCGCGAAATGCGCCGCTGACGCTCCAGAAAACCCTCGACAAACGGCGTGGCCGGCGCATCCAGGACTTCGTCGGGGGTGCCGATTTGCTCGCAGACACCGTCGTGCATGATCGCGATTCGATGCGCAAGTTCAAGCGCTTCCTCCTGGTCGTGCGTCACGTAAATCGCGGTCGTTCCGAGCCGCTTTTGCAGCTCGGCCAGTTGCCGCCGCGTGCTGTAGCGAAGTTCCGCGTCGAGATTGCTCAGCGGCTCGTCGAGCAGCAGGATATCGGGATGCACCGCCAGCGCCCGCGCAAGGGCGACGCGCTGCTGTTGCCCACCGCTGATCTCCGTGACCCTGCGCTTCTCCAATTCGGACAACTGCACGAGTTCGAGCGCCTCGGCCACGCGCAGGTCGATCTCATCCTTGGGCATCTTGCGCGCCTTCAGGCCGAAGGCCACGTTCTCGAAGACATTCATGTGCGGGAAAAGCGCGTAACTCTGAAACACCATTGCCGCATTGCGTTTCTCCGGCGGCAACTCCGTAACGTCCCGGTCATCGAAAAAGATCCTGCCGCTGTCCGGCGTCTCGAGCCCGGCGATCACGCGCAGCGTCGTCGTTTTTCCACAGCCGCTATGCCCCAGGATGGCGAAAAACTCACCGTCCTCGATCTCGACCGAGAAATTCCGCACACCGCCCCCTTGCGGATACACCTTGCTGATGTCTTCGAGACGGACTTTGCTCATGGGGCATTGTAAACCTCTTTTTCCCACCGGTCACACCACGCCTGCTCTTTCTGAGCAAACAGGTCCCAATCGATCGCCATCGCGTCGACCTCCTGGTCGGCCATCCACTGCGGCAGCGTAGCAGGATCGATGTCCGTGCGCGTGGGAATCTTCGCGTACTCGGCCGCCTGATGCGCCAGCGCCTCCGGCGACGTCGCGAACTCATAGAAAAGCTCCGCATTCTCGCGGTGCGGCGCGCCCTTCACGATCGCGATCGCCTCCGTCAGCACGGGCGTTTGCTTCGGCAGCCAAAAATCGAAGGGGTAGCCGTTCCGCTCCCGCTGCAACACCGCGTCCGGCATAATCCAAACCGTGATCAGGTCCTCGTTCCGCTTCATATGGTCGAAGAGCGTCTGCGGCGATTCATTGTACTTCTCCGTCGCAAGATGCAGCCGCCGAAGCCACGCGATGCCCTCGTCCTCACTCTCCGCCCGAAGGATCATCGCGCCGATAAACGTGCGCATCGTCCCCGAAGGAAGCGGCTTCCGCATCGTAATCAAACCGTCCCAGGCAGGATCGAGCAATTCGTCCCACGAATGCGGCACCTGCCCGCGCGTGTAGTGCCGCGTGTTGAACATGATCGCGAGCGGCGTGTCATACATCCCATACCAAAGGCCGTCCTCATCCTTGTAGCCGGGTCCCACCGCACCGGCCCAAGAAGGCGTGTACGCGCCCAGAAGCCCCGCCCGCGCCGCCTGCATGAACATCGTCGACGGCGCGCCCCACCACACATCGCAGGCCGGCCGCCGCCGCTCCGCGCTGATGCGGTTGTACACCTCCTGCGAACCCATATCGAGCCAGCGCAAGTCGATATCCGGATACGCCGCCTCGAACAGCGCCTCATAATCCTTGCCCACATCCGGCCCATGCGGACTGTAAACAACAACGACATCCTTCGAGCTGCACGACGCCAAACCCAGCAGCAAGACCAAACCAAGTCGTTTCAAAACGGTTTCTCCGGAAAGGCGCAGAACGATAAGAAGAACACCTGAACAAGACGCGTCGCCACACATTGATTGGGCATTCTATCCAAGAAGCTCCGCCAAACGCTAACCTGCCCCAACCAGAGCGCCAAAGGCGCGCGACGGGAGGGCCGAGCTCCGTCTCGGCCGCGTCAGGATATCCACGGAAGGGCGAGCGTCCCCGCGAGCCGCATTTCCGCCCCCACACCGTCATTGCGAG
>JASJYE010000295.1 GCA_030123645.1 Candidatus Hydrogenedentota bacterium
ACCATGAACGGCCATTTCTCCTGCGACTACGAATACGCTGGCGGCACGCGCATGCAAAGCATGTCGCGCCACTGGCTCGGCGACAAGGGCGCCCACAAAATCTAGCTGCATGCAAATACTGAATCGATGAACTGCCCCGTTTGCAAGAAGGAAGTCCTGATCGCGCTCGAGTACGAGAGCGTCGAGGTGGACTACTGTCCGGCGTGCCGCGGCGTTTGGCTCGACTCCGGGGAGATCGAGCTGCTTTTCGGGGACGCAGACGCCGCAATCGAGTTTCTGACCATCGGTAAGCCCGCCGCCGTGCCTCACGGCGAGAAGCACCGGCGCTGCCCCGAATGCAACAAGAAGATGACCAAGGAATCGACCGAGAGCGAGCATCCCGTCACCTTCGATCACTGCCCGCGTTGCGACGGAATGTGGCTCGACGCCGGCGAGTTGGCCGTCATCTTGAAACACGCTGACGCGCTCGTCGGCAGCAACACCGTCGCGGACTATCTGCGCGAAATCTTCCCGGAAACAACAGACGAAAATTAGAAGTCAATTCGTCAGGCAACGGTGGGGTGGGCATCCTGCCCGCCGGTTCCGGATTTCACTTACAGGCACGGGCGGGACGCCCGCGCCACCGGCCCCAAAATCGCGGAGATTGAAATAAAGCTCGGGAATGACTATACCATCGGTATCGGCGAATAACTCGACGATTGAGGGGTAGTATCTACGGCGGAATACGCCAAACACCTAAACTGACCGTAAAGGAGGCTCCCATGGGCATAGGCATACTTCTCGGACTCCTCGCGATACCCGTTGCGCTCGTGCTGTGGTTCGTCGGGCTATACAACGTGCTCGTCCGATTGCGCAACCGCGTGAAAAACTCCTGGTCGCAGATCGACGTGCAACTCAAGCGCCGCCACGACCTGATCCCCAACCTCATCGAGACCTGCAAAGGCTACATGACGCACGAACGGGAGACGCTCGAGTCCATCACAAAAGCGCGCAACCTCGCCGCGCAAGCCTCGGGAGGCGTCGCGGACCAGGCCAACGCGGAGAACCAACTCACCCAGGCCCTGAGCAACTTCTACGTGGTGGTCGAGAACTACCCCGACCTGAAAGCCAACACGAATTTCCTGCAAATCCAAGAAGAGTTGACCTCGACTGAAAACAAAATCGGATTCGCGCGCCAGTTCTACAACGATGAAACGATGAAATTTAACACAAAGATTGAGATATTCCCCAGCAATGTCGTCGCGGGTATGTTCAACTTCAAGCAATCCGAGTTCTTCGAAATCGAAGAACCTAAAGAACGCGAAGTCCCCAAGGTGAGTTTCAGCTAGCGCTCTGACGCATGCATTCCACATGGAGATTTGAGTGCAAGCAGAAGACACTACCTCAATGTCATCCTGAGCGAAGCCGAAGGACCTCTTCAGCAAGGCGGCTCGTTGAATTCAAGAGATCCTTCGGCTTCGCTCAGGATGACATTAGGGTAGAGTGATGAAGGAATTTGTGGTCTACATAATGACCAACAAGTCAGGAACCTTGTACACAGGCGTAACAAGTGACGTTCATCGCCGGGTCGAACAACATAAGGCGAAGGAGACCAAAGGATTCACGCAGAAGTACAACATCGATCAGCTTGTCTACTGCGAAGTACACCAGTCCGTTCACGACGCTATTCGGCGAGAAAAACAGATCAAAGGTTGGCGGCGCACGAAGAAAATCGCACTGATCGAAGAATCTAACCCAAAGTGGCGAGACTTGAGCGATGAATTATAAATCTTTACCCTCTGTCATCCTGAGCGAAGCCGAAGGATCTCTTCAGCAGGGCGGCTCGTTGAATTCAAGAGATCCTTCGGCTTTGCTCAGGATGACATAGCAGTGAGGATGTGACGGAATACTGGGTTTACATATTGACCAATAAGTCCGGGACGTTGTATATCGGCGTGACAAGCGACATTCACAAAAGGATTCATCAGCATAAAGAGAAGCAAATCGAGGGCTTCACGAAGAAGTACAACATCGACCAACTCGTCTACTGCGAGACGCATCAATCCATACACGACGCCATCCGAAGAGAAAAGCAGCTCAAGGGTTGGTTGCGTGCCAAAAAGATCGCGCTAATCGAGAAATCCAATCCAGAATGGCGAGACCTAAGTGGAGACCTCTAAACACCACCCAAATGTCATCCTGAGCGAAGCCGAAGGACCTCTTCAGCAAGACGACTCGTTGAATTCAAGAGATCCTTCGGCTTCGCTCAGGATGACACTGGGGCAAGTCCTATACGTATAATGTGCTTCAGACCATGCGAACTGAATCCGAGAAGCTAATACATGTGGGAACAAATCCAATCCAATAAACGCAAGTCGGTCGTGCTCGTCGTCGCGATGGCCGCCGTACTCTTCGGCCTGGGCTACGTGATCGCCGAGGCGAGCGCGCCGGGCGCGGGCGTCCTGGGCCTCCTAGTGGCCTTCGTCATTTGGGTCGTCATGTCCCTCGTCGCATACTTCCGCGGCGACAGCATCCTCCTCGCCGTCAGCGGCGCGAAAAAAATCGAAAAAGACGACCATCCCGAACTCTTCAACATCGTCGAGGAGATGACCATCGCGTCCGGCCTGCCGAAAATGCCTGACATCTACATCATCGACGACACCTCCATGAACGCCTTCGCCGTCGGCCGCAAACCCGAAAACGCCGCCGTCGCCGTGACCGCGGGCATGCTCGGCCGCCTCAACCGCGACGAGCTCCAGGGTGTCATCGCCCACGAGCTCTCGCACATCATCAACCGCGACGTCCTCCTCATGACCATGGTCGGCATCATGCTCGGCGCCATCGTGATGATCTCCGAAATCTACCTCCGCTCCATGTTCTACGGCGCGATCAGCGGACGCCGCTACAGCTCGCGGTCATCACGAAAGGGCGGAGGCGGCCAGGGCATCGCCATGGTCGTCGCCATTGTCGCCGCCATCCTCGCGCCCCTCCTGGCCCAGCTCATCTACCTCGCCGTGTCCCGCAAGCGCGAGTACCTCGCCGACGCGAACGCGACCGTCCTCACCCGCTACCCCGAAGGCCTCGCATCCGCCCTCGAACAGCTCGGCGCCTCGACCACGCCCGTCGCGCGCGCGAACAAGGCCACCGCGGCCATGTACATCATCAACCCCTTTGCCAAGGCCAAACTCAGCGCCCTCACCAGCACCCACCCGCCAGTAGCCGAACGCATCAAAATCCTGCGCAGCATCGGCGGCACCGTCACCTACGGCGCCTACCAGGAAGCCTGGGGCAAAACCAGCGCCAAAAAGGCCGGACACCTGCCCCAGTCCGCCCTCCAAGACACCGAGCAGGGCGGCGCAGTGCGCAAGGCCGACCCGCGCTCGCAACGGAAAAGCCCGCGGCAGCAAATGCGCGAAACCGGCGACCTCCTGCGCAACATCAACAAATTCATCTTCCTGCCCTGCGTCTGCGGTCTCAAGCTCAAGCTCCCGCCCGACTTCAAACACGACAAAGTCACCTGCCCCAAATGCAGCCGAGAACACGCCATCCCCATCGCCCAACTCGCCGCCGCCGCCGCCATCGCCGACAACCTCCCCGCAGATAAAGCGGGACAGGCGGCCCGCCCGCCAGCGCTCGGAAAAACCTCCAGCGGCGAAACGCTCACGATCAAACGCCAACCCGGCGAATGGATGACCTTCAAATGCACCTGTGGCGCCACTAAAACCCTCTCCCCCGGCTTCACCGCCAAAAAAATGAAATGCAAAAAATGCGGCCGCACCATTAAGATTGCCTGAATTGGAGCTGGTGAAAAATCAATCGCCGGCCCAAAAACAGGGACTGTATCAAGCGAAGCGAGGCACGAGCGGAGACGGGACTGTCCCTGCTTTTGGGCTCTTCGCGAAATCGACTCTACCAACTTCACGAACGCTACCCTCTGCCATTATGCCTGATCGGCCTTTTTCGCCGGCACCAACGTCCCCTA
>JASJYE010000296.1 GCA_030123645.1 Candidatus Hydrogenedentota bacterium
AATCTCCGCGCGCTCATTGCGGAGGAAACGATCATCCTGCGCGCGCGGATATATTTGGAAGATGGCGAGTTGTTCGCAGAATACCTCACACCGCTCGCTCACACCCTGGGCGACGAACAGACCATAGAAGAAGCGATCGACGAATGGAGTACAGGATTCGTTCAAATCTCCCGGCCGATCATGAGCGGAAACGAGCGGATCGGTGCGATCACTATCACCTCTGACCTGGGGCCTATAAGTGTTGCAAGGGTCCGAGTCCTATCCGCAGCGGTTGGCGTCTTCGTCCTAATATCTCTCGCGCTGTCGCTCGTGTTCTCAACCTTTCTTCAACGGGTCATTTCCAGACCGCTCCTCGAACTCGCCAAGACGGCGGAGCGATTCTCCGAAGAGAAGGACTACTCGGCACGTGCGGTCAAATTTGCCGACGACGAACTGGGCCAGCTCACGGACCAGTTTAACCTCATGCTGGATCGAATCGGGGCGCACGACCGGGCCCTTCAACAGGCGCATGATAGGCTGGAAGTACGCATTGCCGAGCGCACGCTCACGCTTGAAGATGAAATCAGGATTCGCAAGCTTGCGGAAGAGCAGGTTGAAACATACAACCGCGAACTTCAGGAGGCCAACACGACCCTTGAAGAAGCCGTTGGGCACGCGAACGAAATGGCGGTCGAGGCGCGGTCCGCCAATATCGCCAAGAGCGAATTCATCGCAAACATGAGCCACGAAATCCGGACTCCGATGAATGCGGTACTGGGTTTCACGGGCTTCCTGCTGGACTCGGACATCAATGCAGAGCAGCGTGAATTCGCTTCAGCAGTCCAGAGCGCCTCGAACCAATTAATGGTGATCATTAACGACATCCTGGACTTCTCCAAAATGGAAGTTGGGAAACTAGAACTCGAGGCCCTCGATTTCAACCTTCGCAGCACGGTCGAGGATGTCATCGATACGCTGAACGTCCCTACCCACGAAAAAGGGCTCAACCTCGCCTGCATGATCCAAGGCGAAGTGCCCTCCCTCCTCCGGGGCGACCCGGGACGCCTGCGGCAGGTGCTCCTCAACCTCGTGGGTAATGCGGTCAAATTCACCACAGATGGGGAAGTTATCGTCCACGTCGCACTTGATCAGCAAGAGGAAAACCAAGTCAAGATTCATTTCGCCATTACCGACACAGGCATCGGGATAGAGGAAGAAAAGATCAACGGCCTATTCGAGCCATTTACGCAGGCTGACGCTTCGATGACGCGCAAGTACGGCGGCACGGGCCTGGGACTCACCATCTCCAGGTGCCTTGTTCAGATAATGGGAGGCGACATCGGTGTCTCGAGCGTCATTGACAAGGGCTCCACCTTTTGGTTCACCGCCTGGTTCGATATGCAGGCCGTTCAGAAGGAAGCGACGCGCTTCTTCCCAAGCGAGATTGAGCGCAAGCGCATCCTTATCATAGACGACAACGAGACCAACCGGAAGATTCTTCATCTTCATCTGGAATCCTGGCAGTTTCCACACGACGAAGCGAGCACCAGCGACGAAGCGTTGGCAAAAATGGAAAAGGCGGTTCAGGAGGGCGATCCCTTCTACATTGCGATAGTCGACACGCAGATGCCCGGCACAGACGGCGATGAGTTCGGCCGAATTGTAAAGGCTAGAGAAGACCTCCGCGACACGAAGCTGATCATGCTGACCTCTGTCGGGAGACGAGGCGACGCGGCCCGGCTCGAGAAAATCGGTTTCTCCGCCTATTTGAGCAAGCCCATCAAAGAGTCGAACCTTTTCGACTGTATCGCTGTGTTTCTGGGCGAGGGGCAGCAGGAAAAAGAAGCTGACCTGTCGACCAGCATTATCACGCGGCATTCCCTCGCCGACCGGCGCAAGTCCGAGTACAACGTCTTGCTTGTAGAAGACAATCCCATGAACCAAGAAGTCGCAAGACGCACCATCTCCAAACTGGGCTATATCCCGTCCTTAGCGGACAACGGTGTGGAGGCGCTGAAGGCCTACGAAAAGGGCCACTTCGATCTAATTCTGATGGACGTGCAGATGCCGGTGATGGGCGGTTTCGAGGCGACGGCGAGAATACGTGAGTTGGAGAAGAAGAGCGGAGCGCACATCCCTATCATCGCGATGACCGCGCACGCCATGAAGGGTGACCGCGAGAAATGCCTCGAAGCGGGCATGGACGATTACGTAACCAAGCCAATAGAATTCGAGGTCCTGCAAAAGGTCTTGGAGAAATGGACCGAAGCGATAGACAAACGCCGCCGCATAGGCTTACTCCCCGCCAAACCCCGGCCAAAGAAAGAGGATAGTCATGGCCCAACGACCGCCGCGGTGGGCGACGGCAACACTCCTCCTCGCGCGGCGCCAACGGCGCCAAGGCCGAAACCGACTGTAACGCCGCCTAAAGCAACGCCGCCCGACTCCGGCCCCGCCAATCTGACGCGTCTGCGTGACCTCGCCGAAGGCGACAAGGCCATTCTAGAGAGGCTCATCAACTTGTTCCTGGAGGATGCGGGTCAACACGGTAAGCTTCTCGAGCAAGCGATAAAGCTCAGGGACGCAAAGGCCGTCGAGTCCGAGGCGCATCGAATCAAAGGCGGCGCTGGACAGGTAGGCGCTACCGAGCTTCAAGGCCTTGCCGCCGCACTCGAAGGCATGGGCCGCGCGGCCCGGCTCGAAGAAGCAGAAGATATGTTTGCCCACTACGAAAAAGAATACGAGCGCGTCTCCGGATACCTTCGCGAGGAGATGGAGATATGAGAATCCTCGTCGCCGATGACATGCCCCTAGACCGTTCCATGTTGCGCCTGTCGCTCGAGAAATGGGATTACGAGGTCGTCGAGGCGGAGAACGGGAGCGAAGCGTTGGAAATTCTGACTCGGGACGATGCCCCGAGCTTAGCCATTCTCGATTGGATGATGCCGGGTATCAGCGGGCCGGACATCTGCCAGGAGATCCGCTACGGGAACCGCTCGCGTTACACGTACATCTTACTGCTGACCTCAAAAGACGACACGGACGATTTGATCGAAGGAATGCAGTCAGGGGCGGACGACTACATCGTAAAACCGGTTAACCTGCACGAGCTACAGGTCCGTCTACGCGCCGGAAAACGAATCATCGAGTTGCAAGACGAGCTGATCGCGACGCGGGAAGAACTGCGTGTCCAAGCAACCCGCGATTTTCTGACCGGCATATGGAATCGCGGCGTGATTACCGAAAGGCTCAACGAGGAAATAAACCGCGCGGCGAGGGCCAACGGCAGCCTCGGCATCATCATGTGCGATATCGACCACTTCAAGGAGGTCAACGATACACACGGGCATCCGGCAGGAGACAGCGTCCTGATCGAGATCGCGCTGCGTATGCAGGCCAATCTGCGCGCCTACGACGCACTTGGCCGTTTTGGCGGCGAAGAATTTCTCATCGTCGCTCCAGACGCCTCCACCGAAGGAATTGTCGCCCTAGCCGAGCGAATCCGTAGCGCTATTGAGAAAAAACCGATTGAGACCTCATCGGGTCCCATCAGCGTCACCGTCAGCCTCGGAACAATCGTACGGATAATGGAGCAGAACACCTCTCTCAAAGGCCTGATTGACGAAGTGGACCGCGCCCTTTACCGTGCGAAAGAAAGCGGGCGGAACCGCGTTGAATCGGCCGACGCCGTGCTTAGGGGATAGCCGGAACCACCGGTTTGGTACTGGAGTTTTTGCGGTCCCGCCCGTAGCAAACCGCTGGGTCCGGCATTGATGGACCGCCGGATTCGGGGGTATAATAGAGACTTAGCAATAGATAAGAGCTATTGCGCTTCGAATCCCATTGGTGCCGCGAGTCATCCCATGATCCCCACGGACAAAAAGTCGACTATTACCAAACCAGTGGTTCCGGCGTGAAGTGGACCACTCGCCTGCGAGGAACGGCTGAATTCGTTGCGCTGGCGGCCGCCATTGCATTG
>JASJYE010000297.1 GCA_030123645.1 Candidatus Hydrogenedentota bacterium
CTAGCTAAGTCAATCCAGCGCTTTGGGCGGGCGTCTCGCAAGAGGGCGAGGCGTCCGTTTTTCTCTTTCCAGTCCTCTTGCTTGAAAAGAGGCGGGATTTCACGCATTATCCACATCTTTGCGGGAGTGTGAAGTGCTGGAGTATCGGGAAAAGAGGGAGTAGGAATGAGTAAGCGAGGTTTTCTGGCTGTGTGCGTGGTGTGTATGCCGGCGCTTGCGATGTTTCTTGCTGTGATGCCCGGGGCCGGGGCGCAAGGAAAGGGCGTGACGCAAGATCAGCTCCTAAACGCCCAAGACCAAACGGACAAGTGGGTCCATTACGGGCGCAATTACGGCGCTTGGCGGCATGTGCCGCTGGACAAAATTAATAAGTCCAATGTCGGGCGGCTGGCGCCGAAGTGGATTTTTCAGACGGGAATCAAGGGTGGGGGTTTCGAGACGTCGGCGATTTCGTATCAGGGCAAGCTTTACCTCACGACCGCGAAGAGCCACTTGTTTTGCGTGGATGCGCGCACGGGGGATTTGATTTGGCGATATGACCATCCGTTGCCGCCAAGGGTGAATTTGTGCTGCGGTCCGGTGAACCGCGGGGTCGCGATTTTGGGCGGGCGGATCTATTACACGACGCTGGATGCGCGGCTGCTCTGTTTCGAGGCGGACACGGGGCTCATGCTTTGGGACCGGATGGTGGCGGACTACCGCGAATCATATTCGATGACGGCCGCGCCGCTGATCGTCAAGGACAAAGTCATCGTGGGGATCGCCGGGGGAGAATATGGCATCCGTGGGTTTATCGACGCGTATGATGTGGACACGGGCGAGCGGGTCTGGCGGTTCTACACGATTCCCGGCGAGGGTGAGCCGGGCAACGAGACCTGGGCGGGCGATTCTTGGAAGTCGGGCGGGGCGTCGACGTGGGTGACGGGGACTTACGACCCCGAACTGAATTTGATTTACTGGGGTGTCGGTAATCCGGGGCCGGATTTCAACGGGGACGTTCGCCTCGGGGACAATTTATATTCGGATTCGGTGGTGGCGCTCGACGCCGGCACGGGCAAATTGGCGTGGTATTTTCAGAGCACGCCGCATGACGTTTTCGATTGGGACGCGGTGAGCGAGCCCATCATCGTCGATGAGGAGTTTGAAGGAAAGAAAGTGAAGGCGATCATCCATGTGAACCGCAATGGCTTCGTGTATGCACTCGATCGGACGAATGGGGAGTTGATCTTTGCGCGGCCGTATACGGAGGTGAACTGGGCGGACTATGACGAGCGGGGCAAGCCGACCTTGAAGGCGGAGCTGACGCGCAGCGAGGGAAGGAAGCACGTGTCGCCTGGGCTCTTCGGCGGTAAGAATTGGCCCCCGGCCGCGTACAGCCCCGACACGCACTTTGTCTATATCCCCGACATGGTGCGTCCGTCGACCTTCATGTCGATGGAGGTCACGTTCCGGCGAGGCTTGCCGTACTACGGCGGGACGATGGAGTTTGACCCGATTGCAGATGCCAAGGGATATGTGAAGGCGATGGATGTTCGTAGCGGGGAAATCAAGTGGTCGTTTGAGACCCCCGGCGGCCCGAACTGGGCGGGATTGCTTTCTACAGGGGCCGGAATTGTTTTTGGAGGCGCGCCAGACGGCTATCTGCGCGCCTTCGACGCGGAGACGGGCGAAGTGTTGTGGAAGTATCAGACCGGCAGCGGGACTTTCGCGCCGCCGACGAGTTTCGAACTTGACGGCCAACAATATATTGGACTCGCCGCCGGCTGGGGCCAGACGGGCGGGCCGAGCGGAATTCGCAGGACAGGCGAGGGTGCGAGATATTTCCTTTTCGAATTGAAGGACGAGTAGGTGGATGGCTAGATTATTGCTCCTTACATTGATGGCCTTCTCGGCGACTTCGCTCGCGCCCACATTCGTGCCCACGGCGTCGGCGAGTGATCGCCCCGGGCGCCTAAGCGTCGTGTTCGATGAGGAAAATCTCCCGTACTCGAGTCGTCGTGAACGTCCGCCGGGTCTGAACGTGGATTTAGCGCGTCTGATCGCGTCGCGCTTGGAGTTGACACTCGATATTCATTGGGTCAATACGGAGAGAGAAGGCTTACTAAGCTTCTTGCTGGATGATGACGAAGGCGTGTCAGTCCAGGCGGCCGTGGGGGTGCCGCTCGAAGCTATGGCCGTTGAGGACGAGCGCCTTGTGGGGCCGGAGGTGCTTTTCAGCGAGCCCTTCGCGTCGACGAGGTATGTGTTGGTGATGCCGAAGGCGCATGCGCCGCTACGCGAGTTTCGCGCTATTGGTCTCGCGCCGGTGGGCGTTGAACGCGCCTCTGTGGCGAGCATGCGCCTATGGGACAGCGGGTTCGTAGTGACGGGAATGCAGTCGCAGCGAAGCATCCTCGAGGCCATCGTGCGGGGCGATATCGACTATGGCGTGTTGTGGAGCAACGCGGGGTGGCTGATCCATCGCAATGAGCGCTTTCGGGAGGCCCTGACGCTGAGTGGCGTGGCACTGAAGGTCTCGGGGTTGGAGTGGGACCTCGGGGTCGCGGTGAACCGGGAGCATGCGTACTTGCTGCCGCGGCTGAACGAGGCGATCGCGGCGTTGCGAAGCGCGGGCGCTTTCGAGCCGATATTCCGTTTGTACCATGTGCCGTTTTTCCCCGCGAGACGCGGAAATAACGGGGTGGATTTGGAGGAGTCGTCGAAACCATGAATAGAATCAGCACCGTCTGGGCGGGATACGTCGAAGGGGCGCAGCGCCTGTGGAGTCTTTTTGACAGGATGAACAGGAAATCACATGATTTTGTTGCTGCGGTCAAGAATACATCTATGCATAGCGATAATATTATAAATATTCATTCTAAATTCGATCTGTCAAGACCTTACAGAAAAAGTGAATATTGCGGCGGTATCATTGTCAATCCTGTTAATCATGTCAAAAAAAACGAAGGGGTGAGAAACGTGGCCATTTGTCTTCTGGTGGCCGTTTGTTGTGCAGGCACGGCCGTCGCGCAGGATGAGGGGAAGCGCAACTACAGCGGCCGGAAAGTTTACCGTCAGTTCTGCGCCGTCTGTCACGGGCCCAGGGGCCAAGGATCGCCTCTTGGCAAGCCTTTGAATGCGGGCGAGGCCCTGGCGCTGACGGACGCGGAGATGATAGACGCCGTCTACGAGGGCCGCCCGGACGAGGGGATGATGGCATTCGGCACGGGCCTCAGCCGCGCGGAGATTGAGCGTGTCACGGAGTATGTGCGGAAGTTGCAGGGCCGCGCGAGCCAACGGCGCGCCAGGGCACAGGCCGGTTCCGCGGGCTCCGGCGGCGAATCGAAGGCCGATGTGCGGCTGGGCGAGGAGTTGTTCACGGGGAAGGCGGGGTGCATGCGGTGCCACTCGTACTATACGCGCGGAGGGCTGATCGGACCGGCTTTGGATGGGCTCGCGTCGCGTTTGAGTGCCGAAGAGATCCGGGAAGCCGTGGCGAGCCCGGCGAAGACAATTGTCGAGAACTTCGGCGGCAAAAAGATAGAAACAAAGCCTGGGGCGAAGCTACGCGGACGGTTCCGCTACGAGACGGAGGACACGGTCCAGTTGCTGAACACCGAAGGCACGATCTGGACCACGTATTTCAAGAAGGACCTTAGGTCGGTCGCCGGCATAGAAGGGTCGTTGATGCCCGAGGGCCTGCTCACCAAGCTCTCGAAACACGAGCAGGCCGCGCTCTTCGCGTTCCTGGCGACGCTGAAGTAGGGGCGTGGATTGGTCCGCATCGCTCACAGCCCATTAACGATTCGCCGCATGAATTATTCTGTGACAGTACATTAGGCAGAGGAATAGCCGGAACCACCGGTTTGGTATTAAGGATCCAACGTTGACAGACTGTCTTTTTGTCATTGCGAGGAGCGAAGCGACGTGGCAATCTCTTGTTCCCAAGTGCCTTCGGTCAAAGAGAT
>JASJYE010000030.1 GCA_030123645.1 Candidatus Hydrogenedentota bacterium
GGATGTGGGGGCGCGGCGGACAAGGTGCTTCAGGATTTCGGCATTCAGGAGCGGCCTGAGGGCTACGTTTCGGGCTCGGACCGCGTGATGGAGCGCATGAACGACGTGGGCAAGTCGGAACTGAAGCGATTGAATCTCAAAGATAGGCGGGGGGAGGTCCGCTATGATGATACGGACCCGCTGTATGGAAAGTATTACAAGGTTGTGAAGGTGTACGACCGTTTCTATTCTCTCGATGCGAACGCTTCGGGCCGGACTTCGGCGAGGCGCGAGCGAGGATTTGTTGGATACATCGAGTATTCGTATTCGTACTACGAGGGTCCGCGCAAGAGTTCGCGCGCCGAGGCCGCTGCCCAGTTGGCTGATATACCGACGGGAGAGGGCGGCCGCGAGACGTATCGTTACAGGTTCAATTCAGGCGGGACGTGGAACGGGGGCAAGGGCGAGCTTGTACGGTGAGAGTCTCCGGGGCCGTCAGCCTGCGCCGCGGGCTTCTTCGAGAATCTTCACCTTGGCGTCCACGATCTGGTGGCGGGTGAGGTTGAGCAGGGTCCCGAGCTTGCGCATGAAGGAGCTTTCGTTGCCGTGGATGCCTCCGTCGGCAACGACGACGCGCCAGACCTCCTCGACGATTTCGATCTTTTCCTTTACCGGGCACAGCTTATTGATTTGATGTGTAAATTGCCAGATGTCTACGCTCTGCTCGCGGGTTTGGGTCGACACCTCCAGCAGCTCGCGTGCGTCGGCGTCGGATAGTGAGTAGCGCTCGCGAAGCGTTTTTAGGATGTGGTCCCGCTCGTCATCGGAGAACTCCTCGTCGATGCGCGCGACTTCCAACATCAAGACACAGGCGGCAACCTTCACGCGTTCGCGGCTGTATGAAGGTTCTGGCTGCGTTTTTGTTTCTTCCTGGGTGAAGAGATCTATTATGTTTTTGAACATTCGGGCCTCTTGGGTTTCCTGGCGCTCCCAGCGTAGCATGGACGGGTCCCGGGGTTCTGTATTTGCCCTCTGCAGAGGGGCACAATGGGCGAAAAGCGGGGTGAGAGACGGCTCTTTTCTTGTGGTCGCTGCTCTGATATAATGCCGAACACCACAATATATTGTATTCTGTATCCTTCTCGCAATGCTGTACTGGGGGCGGCCTAATTGAACGGGTCGAAGCGCAAAGTCCACTTCGTGGGCGTCGGGGGAATTGGTATGAGCGGATTGGCCGAGATTTTGCTCAACCTCGGCTATGAGGTCTCGGGGTCGGATATCCAGGCCTCGGGCATTACGGAACGCCTCGAAGGCTCCGGGCTACGCTTCTCCGAGGGGCATGCCGCGGGCAATATCGGCGATGCCGGGATTCTGGTGGTTTCCGCCGCGGTTGCAGATGACAATGTCGAGGTGCTCGCCGCCCGCGAGCGTAACGTCCCCGTGCTTCATCGCAGTGAAATGCTCGCGGACCTTATGCGGCTCAAGCCGAACGCGGTAGTGGTCGGGGGGACGCACGGTAAGACGACGACGACGTCGATGATCAGCGCGATTCTGGATCACGCGGACATCGGGGCGACGTCCATCGTTGGCGGCATTTTACATCGTAGCGGGACCAATGCGCGCTGGGGGACGGGTGACTACATTGTCGCCGAGGCGGACGAGCATGACGGGTCGTTTCTTCGTCTGCATCCTACGATTGCGGTGGTGACGAATATCGACGCCGAGCACCTCGAGTATTACGGCACACTCGATAATATTAAGCGCGCGTTTACGGATTTCTGCAACGGTGTGCCCTTCTACGGTTACTCGATCATGTGTTGGGACGACCTGAACACGCGATCGATTCTCGAACACGTGGAGAGCATTTGTATTACTTACGGTCTGGATGAGGGAGCGTCGCTCTCCGGAGCGAACGTTTCGGCATCCAGCGATGCCCAGGCAACCTCGCTGGCCGCGCGCTTGTCGGGATTGCGCACGCGTGTGGACGTCAGGTGCAACGACGGACGGCTTGGTGGAGAGGGAGAACTCGGTTCGCTGGAAATTCGCGCGATTGGCTCCGACAACGTGCGCAATGCCCTTGCAGCGTGCGCCGTGGGGCTTTGTCTGGGGATGCCCTTCGAGTCGATCGCGGAGGGGCTGCGCGATTTCGAGGGCGTTGAGCGCAGGATGCAGGTGCGTGGCGAGGCGCGTGGCGTGGCTGTGGTGGAGGATTACGCCCACCATCCGACAGAGATCGCAAGCACGCTCGAGGCCGTTCGCTGGGCGGGCCCGAATCGCATCGTGTGTGTATTGCAGCCGCACTTGTATAGCCGGACCAAATTTTTTAGCGAGGACTTCGCGCGGGTGCTTGGCACGGCGGACAGGGCAATCGTGACGGACATCTATCCGTCACGAGAGGAGCCGCTGCCGGGCGTAAACGCGGGGCTCATCGTGGATGCTGCCCACAGGCAGGGCGCTTCGCATGTCGAGCTTGTGAGCGATATGAACGACGTGGCGGCCCGGCTGGCGCCGGAACTCGCTGAGGGTGACGTTGTGCTTGTGCTGGGGGCGGGCAATATTGGGCGTATCGTCCCCGGGCTGTTAGAGGAGATCGCGAGGGGGTGAAAACGCGCAGACCAAGACCGGGTTTAGCTCATCGCCGCCGCTCGAAGCGGATGATCGGCCGGCGCATTTTGAAGCTCGTCGAAATTATCTTTTGCGTGGGCGTCGTTGGGGCCTTCACTTACAAGTTTCTGGAATACGCCGAGGGCTCAACGGATTTCCAAGTGCGCAATGTGGAAATCTATGGCTTGCGGTATCTGAACGGGCATGACGTGTGGAAGGCTTCCGGCATTACGGCGACGGAGAACATTCTCTTCTTCGATTCCGCCGACGTGCAGGCGCGAATCGAGGCGATGCCCTATGTGCGGACCTGCCGGGTAGAGCGGAATTTTCCGGACACGGTAAAGCTGATTATCAGGGAACGCGAGCCCTGGGCGACGTTGATGGTCAACAGCCGCTCGTACGAGATTGATGATGATGGCGTGGTGCTACGGCTCTACGCTCCGACGGAAATGCCTATTTCTCCGTTTTTCACTGAGGTGGGCGGGTTGGATTTCGTCGAAGAGGGCGAGGTCCTCGAGCAGCCGGGCCTTCGCTCCGCAATGTCCTTGTGGCGCAGCTTCAATGCGAGTGCGCTCGGCGAGGAGCTGACGGTCTCGGAACTGGCCGTGTATGACACGGACGACATTCGGATGTACTGCGATGAGCTCCCTTACGAACTACGGTGGGGGAGAGGTAATTTCGACCGGCAGGTGCACCGCTTGGACGTGTTGTGGGAGGAGCTGGACGGGGTCCTCGGTTGCTCTCAATATCTTGATTTACGCTTCGATTCGGATTTGGTGTGTATGTAATTGTGCATCCCTTCGGCGCGCTTCGAGCGCCGGCGAGGGGTGCTGGTATAAGAGGCATGAGCCCGGCAGTTACCTCAGAGGCGGGACGGGGGAACACGGAGAAGGAGAAGGTCTGGTATGAGTATCGGTATGTCTGACGAGCTGAATTCGTTTAAGCAGCGGGCGCTCATCAAGGTGTGCGGCGTCGGCGGGGCCGGCGGGAACGCGATCGCGCGGATGATCGAGGAAGGACTCGACGACGTCGAGTTTATCGCCATCAATACGGACGCGCAGGCGCTTCAGCGCTCTCCCGCGGGATGCCGTCTGCAGATCGGCTCGGAGTTCACAGGTGGTCTGGGTTCCGGGGCGAAGCCCGAGATAGGCCTGAAGGCGGCACTGGAAGACCGGGAACGAATCAGCGACGTGGTGACTGGTGCGGACATGGTCTTTATTACCTGCGGCCTCGGTGGTGGCACGGGGACGGGTGCAGCGCCGATCGTGGCGGAAATCGCACGTGGCTCCGGGGCGCTGACGGTGGGGATCGCGACGCTGCCCTTTAGTTTTGAAGGTAAAGAGCGGATGGATAACGCGTTGAACGGTTTGCAGGAACTCGAGGAGCGTGTGGACACGCTCATCGTTGTGCCGAACGATCGCGTTGCGCAGATCTGTCAGGACAACATGTCGCTGCTGCAGGCGTTTCGGCAGGCGGACGAAGTGTTGCACAACGGCGTTCGCGCCATTTCCGATCTGATTACTGTGCCGGGGTTGATTAATCTCGACTTTGCGGACGTGCGGACGATTATGCAGTCGCGCGGGCGGGCGCTCATGGGCATCGGCACGGCTGAAGGCGAGAATCGGGCGGTTCGGGCCGCGGAGGAGGCTATCGTATGCCCGCTCTTAGAGCAGTCGAATATCGACGGCGCGATGGGCGTCATCGCGAACGTGACAGCGGGCTGCGATGTCGGCATGCGCGAGGTCCAGGATGCGGTGGCCACTGTCCAGGAGGCGGCGCATCCCGAGGCGAACATTATCTTCGGCGCCGTGGTGGACGACGAGGAGCGGCCCGAAATTCAGGTAACGGTCATCGCCGCGGGCTTCCAACGCGGTGTGACACGGGAGTTTCTTAGCGCAAGTGGCGCTACGGCTGAGTTGGTGGACCTTCACGCGACACGAGAAAAGATGGCGGAGCGCGCAGAACAGCCGTCAGGAGAGGCGCTGCCTGCCGCGGCTTCGGCGGGCGGGTCCGTACCACCGGGGGGATCCGGACCCGAGGAGGGGCTTTCGCTCAGGGGCGCTGGTCAGGTAGAATACCTTTTCCCACCAGATGGGTCTGAGATCGCCTCTCAGCCGGTGCGGAGCGAGCCGGATGAAGATTTGGGCATTCCGGCGTTTATGCGCAGGAGAAAACGAAAGCAGTGAGTAAAGATCGAGACATCTTTCTCAAAATACTTCAGCGAGCTATTCAGAAAGATGCATCTGATATCCATTTGAAGACTGGGCTCCCTCCGTATTTCCGCATAGACGGAATTATTGAGGCGCAGGATACCGATGCGTTACAGGCCGAAGAGATCGACAATATCCTCTCGATCTTGTTGAACGAGACCCAACAGCGGCACTTCAAGAAGCGGGGCGAACTTGACTTGGCGTTCACGGAAAAGGGCGTTGGCCGGTTTCGCGTGAACGTTTTTCGGCAGCGCGGCACAGTCTCGCTGGTCTTGCGCCGAATCAAGACCAAGATCCTTAGCTTTGAACAACTGAACCTTCCGGTGGCCGCGCTGAGAATGGCGGATATCCCTCGCGGTCTCGTGTTGATTACTGGGACGACGGGTAGCGGTAAATCGACGGCCTTGGCTTCGCTTATTGACACGATCAACGAGCGGCGTCGCTGCCATATCGTCACGATTGAAGACCCGATTGAGTTTGTGCACCAGGACAAGCGGGCGGTGATCAATCAACGCGAGGTCACGATCGACACGCAGGACTTTTCCTCGGCGCTAAAGTCGGTGATGCGTCAGGATCCAGATGTGATTCTGATAGGCGAGATGCGGGACCTTGAGACTTTTCAGGCGGCCATCTCCGCCTCCGAAACGGGCCACCTGGTGTTCAGCACGCTGCATACGACGAACGTAAAGCAAACGATGGATCGAATCATCGACATGTTTCCGTCGACTCAGCAGCAACAAGTCCTGGCGCAACTGGCGCAGAACCTAAAGGCGGTGATGTGTCTCAGGCTGCTGCCGCGGGCGGACGGCATCGGGCGTGTGCCCACCGTTGAACTGATATTCACGACGCCGTCGGTTCGCAAACTGATTCGCGAAGGGCGCAGTGCCCTGCTTGAGGCGGCGATTCAGCAGGGCCGGGAAGACGGGATGCAGACCTTTAACGATAGCCTCTACACCCTGGTGAAGACCGAGTTAATTGACTTGGAAGAAGCCCTAAACGCCTCTGAGAACCCCGAAGAGCTGAACATGATGCTGCAGGGGATTCGCCTGAGTTCAGGGGGTGGGGGACTCCTGGGGTAGGGCCGCGGCGAGGGCCTGAGAAGGGTGGATTGCCCAGGGGATGAAACCATAGGCGGTGGCGCAGGATTAACCTTGTACCGCGTTTCGGGGTGGGGTCTACGACCGTATCAAAACGTATGCGCAAAGTATACGGGCGCATAGGAGGCCTTTGGGGTGAATGGAACTAGGCTTGCGGCTGCATCCTTATTACTGATCGCCTTCGTTTGGGCCTGCCCGGGCGCCTTCGCCCAAACGGATGCCGCGACCCCGGTGGAGGAGCTGAAGCCCATCGAGGAATTGACGCTGGAGATGATGGTGCAGCAGGGCACGCCCATCCTATGGGCGATTATCGCGCTGGCCTTCGTAGCGGTCGTTCTGGCGATTTACCTGTTTCTGACCGTCACGGCGCGGAGGGAGGCCCCTGCCAAGCTGCTTCGGCGCGTGACGAACCAGATCCGCGCGGGCGACATGCAAGGCGCGATCATGCTTTGCGAGGGTCGTGATGAGTTGATGGCGCGCGTGTTGCATGCCGGCCTGAAGATGGCGGATCAGGAACGCTACATCATCCAGGAATCGATGGAGAGCGAGGGGGAACGCGGCGCCGCGGAGCTTTGGCAACGGATTTCGTATTTGAACAATGTCGGGGTGATCGCCCCGTTGTTGGGTTTGCTCGGGACGGTGTGGGGGATGATCGGGGCCTTCGGTGCGATCGCGCTGGACAATTCGCAGGTCAAAGGCCTCACGATGGCCTACAACGTTTCACAGGCGATGATTACGACGGCCGCCGGGTTGCTGCTCGCGATTCCCGCGCTCTTGGTGTATTACTTTCTGCGAGGCCGAGTGCTGCGTGTGGTTTCGATTGTCGAGTCGCAGGCGAGTGAATTTGTCGAGCTCATTATGCGGAACCAGAAGGCATGAAGTTCGGGCACGTACAGCAAGAGCAGCCGGAATCGATCCCTATGGCTCCGCTGATCGACATCGTGTTTCTTACGCTGGTGTTCTTTATGGTGACTTCGGTGTATTCGACGCTCGAGAGCGAGATTGACATTACGCTGCCGACGGCGAGTACGGCCGAGCTGAGTGAACGGATGCAGGGGGAGATCTTCATCAATTTGCGTGAAGACGGTCAGATCGTTCTGAACGGGCACGAGGTGAATTTGAAAGGTCTTCAGGAGATTCTCGACCGGGTTGCGCATCATTTCCCGGGCGGTTCGGTTATTATACGCGGCGATTCTAAAGCCGAACTCGGGCGGGCGATCGCGATACTGAATGCGTGTCGAATTGCCGACATTCAAAATATCTCCTTCGCCGCCCTGCCAGAGGCTTTCGAGGAGGCCCTCTAATGTTCGCGCAGGCACGGCCTGTTGCGGGATTGGCGCCGCCTTTTTCGCGAATCGCGCGCGGGCTGTTCACAGGATTAGCTTGTTTGGCCTTTGCGGCGGGCGATGTGGCCCTTGCGGCGGATGAGCAGGCCGCCATCGATTTCGCGGACGGTCTTTTCTCGCGGGGGTTTAACGAGGAGGCCGTGGACGAGTATCGCGCCTACTTGAAGGAATTTCCCGAAGGGAAGCATCGCCTCAGAGCGTTGTACCGGCTGGGCGAGGCGGATACGTCGCTGGGCCGCTACGAGGCGGCGATCGAAGCTTTTGACCAGGCCGTGGCGAGCGGCTCGGGCGGCGACTTTGTCCTGCGTTCCCGGCTGCGAAAGGGGGCGGTCTTGATAAAGCTGGGCCGTCAAGATGACGCAGTCAAAGTTCTCGGGCCGCTGATCGACGAGGGATCGCCGGACGGGATAGTGGGTGAAGCGCTCTATTTTCTTGGGAAGGCGCATGCGGAAGCCGGCAGGGCTGCTTCGGCGATCAGCGCGTTGTCACGCCTGGTGAGGGAACACGCCTCGAACCCCTTCGTCCCGATGGGCCGCTATCAGCTTGCCTTCGCTTACATCGCTCAGGACGACTTGGAGAAGGCCGCAGTCGAGTTCTCCGAAGTTGCGGGGACGGAGGGGACGGGCGATGCGCTGCGGATGGAGTCGTACTACCGTGCGGCGGAGAGTTATGACGAACTTGGCTGGTTTGACGCCGCCGTGAGTGCCTATGAAAGCTTGGAGCGGGACTACCCTGATTCTGTGTATGCACATCGGGCCCGATATGGCCATTCCTGGGCGCTGTATGAGGCCGGAAATGTAAAGGCGGCGATGGAAGCGGCAGAAGAATTTGCCGCGGCGTATCCGGATTCGCAGTATCGTCCGGGCACGCTGTATTTGTTGGGCAACTGTTTTCAACAGCAGGAACGTTACGACAGCGCGCTCGGTATGTTTCAAGAGTTGCGGACGTCGTTTCCGGAGTCTGAATTTTCGCTTCGGGCGCAGTACAAAGTGGCTTGGGTGCATTATCTCAAGGGGGACAAGGTATCCGCGAAGCGCGAAGTGGACGGCTTTCTCGGGCGTGCCAAGCCGGCGGGTCTTGAGGGTGACGCGCTCTTCCTTCAAGGGACGCTCTTCTATGAAGAGGAGGCCTTCTCGGATGCGTGCGACGCGTTTCAGAAAGTTTTTACTTCCTTTCCCGCGAGCGAGTTTGCTTCGGATGCGGTGTTCAAACACGGTGACTGCCTCCGGCGGCTTGGACGCCATAAGGAATCGGCCGAGGCCCTGGGGAATTTCGCGGACGGGTATCCGGAGCATCCGCGGGCTATCGAGGCGCATCTGCGGGCAGGCGACGCTTATTTCGCGTTGAAGAATTACGCGGAGGCCGTCAAAAGGTATGAGCGCGCCGTTGACGGCGCATCCGGCGGCCCGGCACAAGAGGAGGGTCTCTACCGGCTCGCGATCGCGCAGTATAATCAAGGGAGATACGCCGAGAGTACAGCCGTGTTTGGGAAACTGCTCGAGTCCTACGCCGGGGGAAAATACGCGCCCGAAGCCAACCTGCGCATGGGGGACTATTGGCTGCGCGAAGGGGGGGATCCCATGAAGGCGATCCCCTATTTCGAGGGCGCGCACGATGGCGCAACGGACGGCCCGCACGCGGGGCGCGCTTTGGAGGGTCTAGCGCTGGCGCGTTATGAGTCGAAGGACTTCGATGGCGCTGCGGAGAGTTTCCTTCGTGTGATGACGACGTGGAGCGACATCGGCCTGAATGAGAAGACATATGCCTGGGTCGGCCAGCACCTTTTCGATCGGGAAGATTGGGGCAAGGCGCTTGTCGCCTTTGAGGCCTTGCTTCGTCACGTGCCGGATTATCCGAACCCTGAGCGGGTGCTGTTTAAGATGGCGGAATGCGCCGAGAATGCGGACCGCATCGAGGAGGCTCTGGAACGTTATCAGGATGTGGTGGCGGCTGCTCCCGCCAGCATGACGGCACTGGACTCAAAGTTTCGTATGGCGCGCCTCTACGAAGCCCGAGGCAGCATGGAGGCGGCGCTGTCGCTGTACGAGGAGGGAGCGAACGCGAACAATGGTGGGACCGCCGCGCGTTCGCGCTTTCGTCTAGGCCAGATTTATGAACAACGTGAGGAGTATAAAACTGCCGCGAAGCATTTTATGCGTGTTGCCATTCTTTTTTTCCATCCGGAACTCTCGCCCGAATCGCTCTGGCGCGCCGGGCAGTGTTTCGAGAAGGGGCAGGACCTCGATCAGGCGCTGAAGACCTATGCGGAGGTCCTCAAAGAGTATCCGGACAGCGCACAGGCCGCCTTGGCCCGGGCGCGACTCGATGAGTTGTCCGGCGCCTGAGCGCCCTTTGCAGATTATTGCGTTTCTCTAAGAGGAGCGGGAAGCCGTGTTGAGCCGTAAAGCGAGCCTCTTGGTCAGTTTTCTGACGGCGCTCGCGCTGTACTCCGGCCTGTATGCGGTCGCCCCGAACATCTTTCTTATTCGCGCGAACTCGGCCGTCGATGCGCTCCCGATGCGCGTGCGCGTCGACCTGCTCGATGACGTTACGTGGTCTCATTTTGAGCTTCCGCCCGACGAGGTCCTCACGATGGCTTCGCGGCCGGGCTCGGTGCGCGACCTGCTCGAGCGTGAAACTGAGCATCTGCCGCTGCTGGAAGTGGAGTTGGAAGAGCCTGAGGACACCGCGCCGCTCGCTGAGCGCGTTTCCCAGGCGGGGATGGCGCGGGAACATGATTTGAGTCAGGACGCGGACGTGGCGGAGGGCGTTGAGGCTCGAATTCTCGAGATCGCCCACGACGTGGCGCGCATGGACATCGAGATTGCGCGGCGTTATGTACGGCACCGAGAGAACCGTCTTTTGGAAGATGGTGAGCTCGCCGGCGCGGGAGGTGCGGGCGGCGAGGCGCTTGGGCTGGCTGCGTTGCCGGCGTCGGTTTCGGGGGGAGGTGCGCAGGGAGGCACCGCCGCCGCTGGACACGGAGCTTTGGAGGGCGCGCAGAAATCCGATGTCGCTTTCTTCCCTGAGTTCGGGGTGCCGAACTTGCCGCCGTTGCCCGATGAGACGCTGTTGTCGGGAGAATTTGCGCGTCAGAATATCCAGCGCACGAGTCCGTTCGAGCGTATGGACCGAGTGGTTGACATCAAGTCGGCCACGTATGTCGATCCTGGAACGGGGCAGGGCTTCTTCCGGCTGGAGATATTTCCCAAAGAGGGCGAGAACATAGAGGTGCTTCCCAAGGATGTCACCTTTGTCGTGGACGCATCGAAGAGTATTCTGCAACGAAAGCTCGACCTGACCGTGCGCGGCTTGAAGGAAGGCTTTAGACTTCTCCGGCCTGAGGACCGGTTCAACGTTGTTGTTTTCAGGGGCAACGCGCGGTCGTTTCGTGAGAAACTGACGCCTGTTTCTAATGAGGAGATCCAGAGGGCGATCGACTTCCTGGAAGGCATGGAATCGCGGGGTACAACGGACCTGTACAAGGCCGTGCGGCTCGTCATCGCCGAGGCCCCGCGCCCGGGTCTGCCCGGCATCGTGGTGGTGCTCAGTGACGGCCGGCCGACCGCGGGGAACCTCTCAGGCAGAGATCTCATTAATGCGCTGACGTCTGAGAACGTATATGGGAACACGATTTTCACTTTCGGCGGGGGCAATACGGTGAACCGCTACCTGATGGATTTGCTTGCTTATAGGAACAAGGGGATGACGGTCATCGCGCCGCGGGTGGAGGATATCGACGACTACCTTCCGGTCTTTCTTAGTCAGATCAACGACGCGATCCTGGTGAACCTGCGGGCGGATTATGGGCGTATTGACGAGGATACCGTGTACCCGCGTACCTTGCCGGATTTCTATCGCGGGCGTGTGGTCACGGTGTACGGGAAGTTTGATGCGGCCCGGGACAAGGAATTGGTGCTGCGATTGGAAGGCGCGGCGGGTGCTAAGAAGAAGGAAATGGTCCTCAAGACCTCGCTGCGGGGCGCGTCACAGGGCAATCGGGACATAGCGCGCGGTTGGGCCTTCGAAAAGAGCTACTACCTCATCGGAGAGATAACGCGGCTGGGCGAGACACCCGAGCTGATGGGTGAACTGCGAAGGTTGAGCGAGGAGTTCGACGTTCGGACGAGCTATTTCCACTGAACGCGCCACAGTGGCGGTCACATCATTTCCATTTCCGGCGTACGCGTCGCTGCGTAGGTGTCGGCGACCTGTGCGGGCTGGAGTCCCAGGATCGACAGAAGCTGGGCGTGCGATTCGAACACTTCTTCACCGGGTGCGTCGCCACGCATGTACGCATCCGACATGACAGCCGCGAGGGCTACCATCGCCGTCAGATCCGGGTCGATCTGGGCGAGTTCCGGGCGATGGTGGAAGCGAATGGGCTCGGAGATTTCATCGGGCATTTGCCAGTGTACGGCAAGAATGTGGCCCGCTTCCGGGTGGCCGATGCCGAGCGCTTCCTCCTCCGCCATGGCCAGTTCAATGCCCTCGAGATCCCGGTCGATCCTCGAGTATCTAATCGGGGCGATTTCTGATAGGGCGAAGCGCCCGATGTCCGAGAGCAGGCCGGCGGTGAAGACACCCGCTTTGCGGCCATGCCCGGCCGCGGTCGCGATGTTGCGGGCGGCGGCAGCGGAAAACATCGACCATTTCCAATAGCGCTTGTGGTCGAAAAAACTGGAGGCCTCGGTGATGTCAATTATGGCCGAGGACAGGACGGCCATGTAGGTCTCCCGCATGCCCAGGAGCGTGATGGCGCTTTGGACGTTGTTGATCTTGATGAGGAAGCCGTACGCGGCTGAATTGGCCAGGCGAAGCAGCTTGGCGGAGATCGCGGGGTCGGTCGAAACGATTTCGGCGATGTCGCGAAGGGAGGTGTCGGGGTCGGCGGTGGCTTCCTGGACCTGTTGTACCGTCTGGGGCAGTGCCGGGAGACTGTCGATGCGGCGAAGCATCTGGACGACGTTCTCGACTTTTAGTCCAGTTTCAATCTGCCCGCGCGTGATCTTGTCCCGGGGCTGACTCTGCGCCGATTCCTTTGCGGGATAATAGCTGCGGATAGCGGCGCGGATGTCCTGCGCATTGCACAATAGAGCGTTGACGTTCAGGCCTGTGATCTCTTCGAGCCGGCGAATGGTCTCGAGCTCGATTGGGAAGGTCATGGCGACTGTGAAGCAATTTCCCATGCGGTCGATGGGGAAGACCTCGTGTTCGAGTGCATACTCGCGTGGAATCAACTCGCACAACTCACGCGGGACGCGGTATCTGTCCAGCTCGATGCTCGCGTCGCCCGGCCGCGAAGAAAGGAAACCGGACATGGTCGAGGCGTCGAGACAGCCGAGATGGATAAGGATCTCGACGATCTTTCCCCCGCGTTCGATTTGTACTTCGAGCGCAGTTTTGAGGTCTTCGAGCTCAATAATACCTTCGTCGACCAGCATGCGGCCGATGCGTCCTTTGTCGAGTGGATTTGCGGAAACGCCCATGCCCATAGTCTCGGCCCTCCTACGGCGGCACAGTGCCCGCCGGGTCCGCGGCGTTTCGCTGCTCAACCGCGGGTGCCTGCCTTGGAATTTGCGGATCGAGATGACTTCGCATCACGCTAAAGTCTGCCCCCCCCTAAGCAACAGCACCCGGGCGATCGGGCAAGCTCCCCGACCATTGGCCTCGTTCGCGCTACAATCCCCCTATGCTGGAACTATTGTACACGAACCGGCGATGGAAGTTAACTTCGCGAATCAAGCCATCACGCGGGGAGTCTCTGTCGCCCCTACGGGGCTTTCGGGTAGGAGGACATATACCCA
>JASJYE010000298.1 GCA_030123645.1 Candidatus Hydrogenedentota bacterium
TAGTTCCTGTGTCGGAAGCATACTATCCATGTCATTCCCGCGAAGGCGGGAATGACCGGAGGGAGGGTTTTCTCCTCCTTGAGCTTTCCGCAACAGGAACTGCTAGCTCTAAGGCCGGAGCGCCATGCGATCCGCTTCGTTCGAAGCCTTGCCCTTGCTTTGGGCCATTACGGTCTTGTCGAGACAGGCCGTGGGAGGGTTTAACCTATCAAACGTCCGCTGGTCTGGATAGGCGCCGCCCTCGTCTCCGGTACCTTCGCCGGTGCTTACGAGACGCTCCCCGGTGCTTGGACGCCAGGCGTCTTAGCCGTGGCCGGCGTTGCGCTCGCCGCCGCAATGCGAAGGCGCCGCGCGTGGATGGCCGTTGGCGTCGCCTTGGCCTTCTTCGGGGGTGGCGCGTTGCTTTGGAACGCGCGGCACCTTGGCCCGATCGGCGATCCCCTCGCTTTCGATGCGTCGCGTCGCCCCGCCTCGACGTCTTACAGCCTAGAAGGGACGGTCGAGCGGCCCGATATTCTCCTGCCAGAAGGCGATTACATGCAGTTCACGCTTCGCGTCGAGAAAGTATCGGTAGGAGGAGAAGATCCGGCCCTGACCGGCGGCGTCCTTGTTCGATGGAGTGACCCCGGCTTCGCGTTATTCTCAGGCGATCGCGTTCGGGTCGCCGGCCCATTGGAGCTCGACATCTCGCGCCTCAATCCAGGCGTAAGCGGCGTCGAAGATCACTATCGCCGCCGCGGCGTCCATACCGCAATCCGTTTGCGAGGCAAGGACGGCCTCGAGCGCACCGAAAGCGGATCCTCTCTTTCCCCGTCGTACTGGGCTTCTCGTCTCCGCACGGCCCTGGCGGCCCGTCTGTCGGAGGCCGTGCCCCAAGAGAGCAGGCCGTTCATGCTGACAGTCTGGCTCGGGGATCGGCGCCGCATCACCGATGAGACCTACACGAAATTCCTGGAGTCCGGAACGGCGCACATCCTCGCGGTATCCGGGATCCACCTCGGCATCGTCTTCATGACCGTGTCCTACGCGCTTCGCCTCTTCGTTCCACGGCGTCGTGTGCGGGCGTACCTCACAATGGCCGCCGTGCTGTTGTTCGCCCTGATGGCAGGCGCCCGCGTATCAAGCGTGCGCGCCGCCATCATGATCGCGCTGTATCTTACAAGCGAACTCTTCGATCGCGAGCCTGACACGCCGACCGCCCTAAGCCTGGCGGCCATTCTGTTTACGCTGCACGACCCTGATGTCGTCCTCGGCCCAGGATTTCAGCTCTCCTTCCTAAGCATCGCTTCGATTCTCGTGTTCAGCGGACCCATCGCGGAGCATTTGCTCTGGATGCCCCGCGTACTTCGCGAAGCGGTCGCGACGACGCTCGCCGTTCAAATTTTGCCCTTGCCCATTGCGGTCACTTTATTTCACGTAGTGCCGTTCGCAGGTGTCCTCCTTAATCTCATTATTATTCCCCTCTTGGCCATCGTGTTATGGCTAAGTTTTCTGACCTCTTTAGCGGCACTCGTGTTGAGTCCCGCGGCCGCCCTTTTCGGGCACGCGATGCATCCGTTCATCACACTTATCCTGTGGCTCGTCAACGCAACCTCGGATCTCGACGCGAGCCATTGGTACCTCCCTGCCCCGGCCCCGCTGGGAATGGCTGCATATATCGCCACAACAGCCCTTTTGTTTTGCTCCTTGGCCGCCGCGCGCAATCAGGGCCGGTGGATTGGAGTGACCGTATGCGCCATAGTAATTGCAGCCGCTCTTTGGCGGCCAATGTCGCAAGAAGCTGAAATCACCTTCCTCGACGTGGGCCACGGCGACGCCACCTTCGTCCGTACCCCCGGCGGCAGCACGCTTCTCATCGATGCCGGCGATCGAAGCGGTTTCCTCGATATGGGGAAACGCGTCCTTGGCCCATACCTGTGGTCAAACGGCGTCATGCGGCTCGACGCGCTCCTCATCTCCCATCCTGACCGCGACCACATCGGCGGCGCAGCCTATATCCTGGATCACTTCGCAGTCGGCACGGTCTTCCTCGGTCCACGCGGCAGCGACTCCCCCGAGGAGCAAGAACTCATCGAAAAATGTAAGAGCATGCAAGTCCCTGTGAAGCGATTGGTCCGCGGCGACACTGTAAAATTGCGCGGGGCCAAGCTCGAAGTGCTTCACCCGCCCGATGACTGGCCGTCATACTTGCCGTGGAACGAGAGCTCGCTTAGCGTGCGCCTGGTGTGGCCCGGTCTGAGCGCCCTCTTTCCGGGAGACGCCGAGGCCGCCGCCGAAGCGGCCCTTATAGAACGTGACAGCGCAGCCCAAATACTAAAAGTTCCCCACCACGGCTCACGCACATCCAGCTCACAGGCCTTCATAGACGCAGTGCGACCCGGCATTGCCGTCGTCTCTGTCGGGCGGCGCGGCAGGCGGAGCGTCCTGGACCAAGCCGTGCTCCACCGCTACCGGGAAAGCGGCGTGGCCCTTTTTCGAACCGATGTCGCAGGTGGAGTCCGCATCACGTCGCGCAACGGGCGCCTCTATGCGCGTACGGCCCGCGGAGAACGCGGCTACCCCATGCGCTCCATCGATTGATCATGAATTTAGCGGTCTAATTCTACGTGGGACACTTCGTCGGCTCGCGGCCCAGTAGCGGCAAACGGAACTACACGAAGTCCAAGTGCTCTAGCGCTGCCGAACACACAGGCGCGCCTCCGCGCATCGTCCTGCTCGACAACATCCGTTTTGCGGACCTCGCCCACAAACTTGATTGTAAAGCCTTTCTGTTGAACGACGAGAACGAGACGGAAACAATGAATGTTCGCCATGCGACAAACCGCGACCGCGCCTTGGCGAGCGACACCTCGCTAAGCCAACTCCAAAGACTCCTTAATCGCCGCCTGCGGCCGCTCCCCCCGGACGACCAGAAGATGAAAAAATAGGTAAACGTCCATAGTTTTCACCCAGTTTTCACAGTTTTGAGCTTTTACAAGTTCTTACAGGCAACCGTGGCTGGCGTATTGAATGTTGACCACATCCTTCTTCCCCCCTATCATGGTGAAAACCTGCTCGCGTTGGCCGCGCACTGCTCCATCTCGGAAATCTAGCTTCAATTGAATACTCCATCTCATTTTCTCATGACCGCGGCCTTGCGCAGAGCGCTGCCACAGTGGCGCATTCCACGCCCGGCGGTCTTCATCGGGTCCGTAGCACCCGACATTCCATTGTACCTTCTCACGGCGGGAGCCCTTGTCTATTTCACCCAGGTCGAGGGTTGGAGCACGGCGGACGCTACCCGCCACATATTCGGCACCCTATACTTCGACGACATGGGCTGGATGGCGGCGCACAGCGCGCTGCATTCACCTGTGGTGCTTGTGGCGGCACTCGCGGCGATGAGGACCGCAGCGGCTAGGAAGTGGACGAAGGCGGCAAACTGGTTGTCGTGGTTTTTCGCGACCTGTCTACTCCACGCGATCGTCGATATCGCTACCCATTACGACGATGGGCCCTTAGTCTTCTGGCCCTTAGACTGGACGGTGCGATTTTACAGTCCGATCAGCTATTGGGACCCTAGTCATTTAGGACGGCAGTTCACGGTATTCGAGATCTTTTTCGATGGCGTGTGTATCGCCTACCTCGGCGCGCCATGGCTTTGGCGGCGATTTCGTGGCGATCGTAACTCGAAGATACAGGGCACCCAATAAAATAGCTAAACGTCACCTATTTCCCTCTATTTCCCATTTCCCTAATTCTGCATGGGACCCTTTACGTCATCGCAAGGCACGAGACCGGCGAGGAAAAGGAGATCATGGGTGCCACCGCCGGCTCGCGGAGCAGTAGCAGCAAACGCACCTATATGAAATCCAAGTGCTCTAACCCGGATAGCTCACAGCCCATTAGTGATTCGCCGCGTAAGTTGTTTGGCGACAGT
>JASJYE010000031.1 GCA_030123645.1 Candidatus Hydrogenedentota bacterium
CGGAGACGGGACTGTCCCTGCTTTTGGGCTTTTCGCGAAATCGACTCTACCAACTCTACGAACGCTGCCCTCTGCCTTTGGGCACAATCGGACTTTTTCACCAGCTCCACAATAACCATATATAAGCGCATCCAATAATTGGTTTTTGTCTCCATTTATTCAATATAGGCCCCTTGGCTGCCGCTGCGCCGACGACCGGCAAAGGGTGCCACCGCCAAACTCGTTTGGGGGTGCCTTGAAAGCCAACACCATGCACCCGCAAGCTGAGCAAAACAGGGACTGTCCTCGCGAGCATGCGAGCAGGGACTGTCCCTGTTTTGCGGCCTCCATGCGACGCAGGAAAAGGCCCTTCTTTGCTCAGCGAAGCTCGCGAGTGCAAATTATTGACGTGCACAATGTTAGCTGCCTTTCGCCAGCCAGACCTAGCGTTGTAGTGCCAGGCGTTGCAGTGGTCGCTCCGAGGAGGCTATTCCATGATGGTCGCGTGAATCCGCAGGGAAATATCGGGCTGATACTTAAGGTTTGAGCGGACGCGGATTACCCTTAAGTATTCATCTGGCGGCGCACCGGGCAGAATCCTCGCCGTGATGACGTACTCCTTTTTACCGGGTGTACGCCATTCGCTCTCGGGCACCTCCTCGAAGTCAGCAGTGAAGTATGGCGACTCCGGTGAGATGCTCACCGAAGATATCTCTAATCTTGTCTCATGAATTTGGCGGACATGCGTGATCATCTCGGCGCCTTCGCCCCGCGAGAGGCTTCCCAGCCTGAATTCGTCCGGGCTGAACTCTGCCTCCGCCTCGACATGGGTCGTCACGTCGATGGTCGGATAAGGGTTGGCGGGGTCGTTCGTGTAGAGTGTTAGGGTCTTTGTCGTGTAGAAACCGGGAATCCTGGAAGGGTCAACCCTAATCTCCAAGATCCCGGTTTCCCCGGGCGGAATTACCTTGTTACGCATCGTGCCCACAGTACAGTTGCACGTTGTCCGGACCTGAGATATTTCCAGGTTAGTGGACCCCCGGTTGTAAATCTTCATTTCACGTTTGCTCACACCTTCGTATGAGATGAGCCCCATCTCAAAGTCGTCCGTCTCAAGCTCGATTTTCGCGACCCGATTGCCCGGGTGAATGGTCCCCGACGCTTGAAGCGGAGCGGGGGCGGTGGAGGCGCTTTGCCTGACCTGTTGAAGGAAGGCCTCGTCCGGATCGACGTTCTCGTCCTGGGATGCGGTGTCGCCACCGCAACCGCCCAGAAGAATGGCGCACGAAATAACGGCTGAAACACTCGTGAAACGGGAAATGTTCATGATTTAAGAAGCCCTTAATGTAATGCCATATCGATCTTCCACGCGCGGCAGGCTCTCCTGCAATCCTTCGTAGACCTCGCCGGTGAGCGCCCCGGGCCTCGTCGTAGGCCATCATCAAGGCGCCTACCACTAGGCTCGTAGGCCGGTGGAACGCATTCGGCCCGAGGGCACTGGTTCCGGATTTCCATCGTCATGGCCTCGATGAGGTCCGGCGCTTCGCCCTTAAAGACGCTGCCTGCCGTGATGACCTCGAATGCGTCTCCCTGCATCGCTAAATTCGAAGCCACGGCGTTGACCATGGCGGCAAGATATCGCCCGCCGCGTTCAAGAATAGCATGGGCCGGACTATCGCCTTCAAGGGCGGCCTCGAAAACGAGTCTCGCCATGGGTTCGAGACCATCATAACTCAATGTGCGGCGATAGATCGCGCGAAACAATTCATCGACGTCCGCGAGACCGGAACGCTCCACGAACTTCTGTGTGAGCAGAGTTGGCGCTTCGATTCCGTCGCGTGCGCGCCACACCGTCCGTAGGCCCTCCTCGCCGATGACGATGCCTGTGCATTGGTCTCCGAACTCCGGACCGAGTCCGCCCACGCGCGCTTCTTCCCCGGCGTAGTTCCTCCCCGCACAGACACAACCTGTACCGCAGACGATGACGATTCCGTGATCGGCGCGCGTTCCTCCGCGCAAGGCCGCCATCGAGTCGTTCTTAAAGCAGCGGGAGATGTCGCCGAATAGCGGCGTATAGATCTCGCGCTCCAGCATCTCGAAATCCTCGGGCAGGTCTGCCCCCGCCACGCCCAGGCCCACCGAAGTGATGTCCGCGAGCGTGAGTTTCGATTCCTGCACCGCGGCCTTGAGCGCGTCCCGGTTTTCCTGCGCCGCGGGTTCCACCCCATGATACTCGTAGCTGCCGCAGCCCCCTTGGCCGAATCCGAGGATCAGCCCGCGTTCGTCGGCAACGAGGCAATGCGTTTTCGTTCCGCCGACATCCATGCCTAGGAAGTAGCGCATTGCGTTATCGTTTCCCGCTCTTCTTTCAGGCGCATGAATCGCGATCAAAGCAAAAAACGCGCGGGAACAATGTCCCGCGCGAACGAACAACTCTTATTGTGGCCGCGCCTCAGTTGAGACTCTTAAGTTGGCGAAGCGCTCCTCTTGCGCGCTCCGTCGCCGCATCGTCCGGATACTCACGAACAAGCCGTTGAAACAGTTCAATGGCCCGCGCGTTCTGTCCAAGCCTGGAGTATGCCACTGCCTGGTTGTACATGGCCGTCGGCACCTTGTCACTGTCCGGGAACTGTTCCCTGAGTCCGTCGAAACCGCTTATCGCCTCGCTGTATTCACCCATCTTGAAATGACAGTGTGCTCGCCAATAGGTCGCCTTCGCCCTATGTTTCGAGTCCGGGAAGAGCCTAAGGTGGTCCTCAAAGTGGCGTAACGCCTCCATGAAGTTATCACTCGCGTACAGTTGCTGCGCCTCGAGGTAATGCGCGTCTTCGTCAATCGTCTGTCCCGCCGGAGCCGCGATGTCAGGCGCCAAACCCGGCCTAAGCGCCGTGTCCGGTTGAGGCCGGCCCAGCGGCGGCTCGACGACAATCTCGACCCTTGTTTCAGGTGTCCGGCCGATCGGTGTCGACGGCGCGGGAAGCACCCTCGATTCGGGCGGCGACAAATTCAGATGACGGTAGAGCGTGGCCGTCAGCGAATCCAGGCTGTACTGAAGCTGTTCCAGCTTATACTGGTTTTCCTGCGCGACGCTCATCAGTTCGCGCATCTCCTGGTTGCTCGCCCCGAGGCGGGCGACCAATTCGGCCGTCGTGCTGCTCAGTTGCGCTACAGTACCCGACAGGTTCTGGTTCAGATCTTGGACCATGCGGTGTGTGGCATACACCGTGCTTTGAAGCTGGCTGCTGCTGCTGCCGGCTGATGCGCACCCTGATGTGAGCAACATCAGGGCAACCACACGGCTGAGATGATACAGCCGGGCTCCCATCACGATACTCCTCACGCGTGCGCTCGCCACCCGCCTGTTACATCGCACGGTTGAACTGGCTACGGCGGTTTTGGCTCCATGCGGACTCGTCATGGCCAGTAGCGACCGGAACTTCCTCGCCATAACTTATGGTGATGAGGCGATCGCCGGAAATGCCCAGGTTGATGAGGTGCTCGCGAGTCGCCAGCGCACGCCTCTCGCCCAAGGCGAGGTTATATTCCTGCGTGCCCCGCTCGTCACAGTGCCCCTCGATCTGGATCACAACGCCCGGAACGTTCTTGATCATGCTTGCGTTGGCCTGAAGCGTCTCCAGCGCGTCCGGGCGCAGGGCATAGCTGTTATAGTCGAAGAAAATCGTCCCCAGCCCCCTGTCCTCCGTGAACAGGATTGTTTCATCGAACTCAGGCAGCCCTTCAATGGTCGTGATCTCGCTTCCTGAACCGCTGCTAGGATCCGATGCCGTGAGCCCCGGGTTGATTGATGTCTCAGGATCGTTGCTACAGCCCCCCATCGCAACAGCCATGAGACAGGCCAATACGATGACCCCCATTGATCTTACGTTGATTTCTTTCATGGTATCCTCCACATGGTTCCCGATTGCAGTGGTTTGAGAGGGGTGCAGTCCAAATTACACAACAGCTTTGTGCATCCCCCGAACGGCAAGATGGTACCAAAACCCGCGCCTATCGTCAACCGTTCTAGGGACTTCTATCCAAAAATCGATCGAAAAGTTGCACAGGGACAGAAGAAAATCCGGAGAATCTCTCGGCGCGACGTGGTCTGGAGCCGGATTCGAGACTAAGGCGCTCCTGCGGAGTGCCATCAAGCGCCTCAAACAAAGTGTTTTTCAGCCTAAAAAGCCTACTTTCCCGCACGACGCACCCCGTTCATGTGGTACACTATAGATAAGCGCACATGCGGCCGTGGGGGTCTCTGTACCGGCGTACCTGCCGAAAAGGCGGATGAATTAGGCTCAGTTGGGAGTGTGGCATGGCTCGTGTCCTGATTATGGATGACGAGGAAGCGATGCGCGAAGTAATGCGCATGGTCCTCGAAGAGGACGGCCACGAGGTCGAGGAAGCCTCCAATGGTGTCGCGGGCCTCGAGATGTTCCGGGCAAGGCCGGCGGACGTCGTTGTCACAGATCTCATCATGCCTGAAAAAGACGGCATCGAGACGATTCGCGATCTTCGGCGCGAATTCCCCAATGTGAAGATTGTTGCCGTCTCGGGGCGCGGCGGCCTGCAAATCAACGCCAATCTCGAGCGGGCGCGCCGCATTGGGGCGGATGTGACCATTCAGAAACCTTGCGAACCCCGCGATATCCGCGACGCCGTGCGAAGCCTCACAGAGACTGAAGCTCAAAAAAAGAAGAAGTCGAAGAGCTAGTTCGGCGTGTACTCCAGTTCTTGCACCGATTCGACGTGCCCGTCGAGCAGATCCTCCTTGTGAAACCACGACGGCTTGAGTCGGCCTTCGCTCAGCAGTCTTTCGGCCTGGTCTCTGAAGTGCGGCGAATCCGGATGATCGGACTGGCCGAGCGGCGGTTGGGTAAATGATTGGATCGGGTCGCTCATGATCACCACCTGGGTCGAGGTCTGACCCGAGGTCCCCCACCGCGTGCCGTCTTCGCGCTCCGGCGTGAAGCCGATCGCGCGGATCGTGGCCATACCTTGTCTGCGCAACGATCCTCCGCCAATCGGATAGGATACGGTATCGTTATAGTCGAGCCGTCCCGCGCGAAAAACGCTTCCGAAGGTAGTGTCAAGGTCGCCATGCGCCTTAAGCAGGTCCTCCATGCCCCGGCCAAGCGCTTTAACGAGCAACGCGTTCTCCTCCGCCGTGAGCGCTTGCGGCTCGCGCTCATCGCCGAAGAGTTCGAGATAGTTCTCGATTTTCGAGGCCAGGGCGCGCAAGGCATCATCTCCGGCGAGCCTGCGGAGGGCCCGGCGCCAATAGTAATACTTGAGCGCGTTCGGGGAGTCCTTATGCGAGATCCCGTCCCATCGCGCCAGCCCGCCGAGTCCCCGCATGTAGGTTGACCTTCGCTCCCCTTCAAAGTCCCGGTCCGCTGCCCGGAGCGCGGCGACCCACCGCTCGGACTGGTAGCACTTCTGGTCCACGGCGAGATCGAGCACCTGCTCAAGCGTGAACGCGTCATTCGTGTGGAGCAATTCCGTCGCCCGGCTCGCGCGCTGATGCGTGCTGCGCTCGGGCTGATTGAAAATGTACGCGGGATATTTGTCCGCCGTCACGCGGCTGCCGACCATCATCACGTCGGGCGTGACGTTGCAGTTTTGCATGTACCCCTGGGGCGGGTTAAGCACCCGGATGAGGTCCTTCGTCGGATGGATACCCCGCCATTTGCTCTCGGAGGTCGAACCGTCCACAGGCCGTGAAAAATCAAAGCCCTTGGGACGAATGGGTGTGCGTCCGGTGCGCTGATAGTAAATGTTGCCGCGGGTATCGGCGACCATTATATTTTGCGGCATGATCTGCATGATTTCCAGGGCGTCAACGACATCCCGGTAGTCTTTGGCGATCATGAATTTGTACTTGGAGTGGAGATACCCGATTTCTTCGGCGTAAGAGAGCGCGGCCGCATAAGCCTTGTCGCCTTCGCGCGCAATGATGGGCCCATGTTCTTCGGAGTAATAGAACGTCACGCTTCGCGGCCCGTTCTCTCCTTTGACCTCCAGTGAGACCTCGCGCGTCGTAAGGTCGCGGTACTCGCCGTCATACAAATATTGACGCGGATTTTCAGGATTCATCGTCAATTCGTAGACATCTGCTGTGTCCGGCCCACCCGTCGTGTGCGCCCACGCGACGTGCTCGTTGTGCCCGAGGTTCACATAGGGGAAACCGGCCGTGGCAAAACCGCTGATATGGATGTCGCCCGCATGAATCCGCACCTCCCAATACCTGAAACGGCCGTACCAGCTCAGGTGCGGGTCAATGATCAGGACAGCCGATCCGAATGCTGTGCGCTCAGGCGCGATCGCCATCTCGTTCGAGTAAGGGAAGGTCACGTCGTAATCCGGCGACAGGCCTATCTTCCGCAGATCGGAGGCCGCCTGGCCCGCAGGCCATCCCCAGATGAATTGGCGGCTGAAGGCGACGGGCATGTAGACGCTGACCTCGCCGATCGTCCACCAATCCGGTACCTGATCGGGATGCTCTTTCATATAGGCGTTGATGCCCGCCACAAAGGCGGCGTTATGCGAACGGAAGGTTTCGGGCAGGCTGCGGTAGTACCTCTTCGCCTTGCCGTAATGGTCCCACATGAGAGATTCGAGGTCCGCGCGGATATTAGCCTCATTTTCGCCCGGGCCAAAGGCCGCGCTGAAGCGTCCGAGGCCACGCAGGAAGTTCTGCAGCGTCCGTTCCAGGCCGTCCTCGGCCATAGCGTAGCCCTGACCGTAGAGCCCCGCCTCGGCGGTCTCGGCATAAATATGCGGGATGCCGAATTCGTCGCGGTAGATGGTCACAGTTTCCGGCGAGGCGCGCAGCGCCGTTGCAAGCACGCACAGTGCCAGCGCCGCCGGGTAGATCATTCGAATCATTCTGTGGCGTTCCTCTCCGTCTCGCATGTTTGGGCCCCCTGTGTCATCAGGCGGCACTTCACTCAATGATAGGACATTACGGCCTATGAAGGCGAGATTCCCCCGCCAATACCGCCATGAGCGCCCTCGAATCAAAAACGAGCGGCCTCAGAATCTGACTCTTGACATTTCGCCAGGCACGGCATAGCCTTCGGGCCAGGGATGTGCATATCTAAACCGGGGCGGACAGCGATTTCCTGACAAAGAGGATCACCGATGAAGAAACACGTGATTTTGGCTTACGGCGTAGTGTGCTATCTGATTTTCCTTGGGACATTTCTCTACGCGATCGGGTTCCTTGGGAATTTCATCGTGTCCAAGAGCATCGATTCGGGCGAAGCAGGCTCGACGACCCAGGCCATCATCATTAATGTGATCTTGTTGGCTTTGTTTGCCGTCCAGCACAGCGTCATGGCGCGCCCGGGCTTCAAAAAGTCTTTGACAAAGATCGTCCCGGAACCGATGGAGCGCAGCACCTACGTGTTCCTCTCTTCCGCCCTGCTGATTCTCCTCTTCTGGCAGTGGCGGCCAATGACCGCAGTCATCTGGAACGTCGCTGGCCAACCCGTTGCCTACATCTTCTGGGCGGTCTTCGCGGCTGGATGGGCGCTGGTGCTGCTTGCAACCTTTCTTATCGACCACTTCGACTTGTTCGGCCTGCGTCAGGTGTGGTTGTACTGGCAGGGCAAGGACTACGAGAGCAAACCCTTCGGCACCCCCAGCCTCTACAAGTACATGCGCCATCCCCTCTACCTCGGATGGTTCCTCGCCTTCTGGGCCACCCCCAGCATGACCGCGGGCCATCTCCTCTTCGCGGTCGTGACCACGGCCTACATCCTGGTGGCGATTCAATTGGAGGAACGCGACCTGGTCAAGCGCTTCGGCGAGGACTACATCGAATATAAAAAGACTACTCCGATGATCTTTCCGTTCCCCAAGCAAAAGCCGGCGCAAACGGAGCCCGCATCCAATAGCGAACAGGCCTCATCCGATGTCGAGGAGCCCGCATCCGATAGCGAGCAGCCCCCATCCGATCAAGAGGAGCCCGCATCCGATAGCGAGCAGCCCTAAGCCGTAGGATGGGCTTCAGCCCATGCTGCACCCTGCGCCGTTGACCGGCCAAGGGTGCCACCGCCAAACTTGTTTGGGGGTGTGTTCGAAACCAGCCCCCAGGTGACGAGCATTTCAAACGCGTCGAAGAGCGCGTATTCCGTAAATCCGGCGCACTACCCCGGGATCGGAACGCATTCAAGGATTTTCTGCAACAGGTTTTCAACGAAGAAATGCGTGCCCTCCTTGGACGGATGGCACACATCGATGAAGTAATGCCCTTGCCCGGCCATCAGGGCTTCCTGATCCAGGTAACACACCTCCGGATACTTCTGCGCCGTCTCTTCGATGACTTCATTGTGCGCCTTCAGGGCCTTCTTCACGTTCTGGACTTCCCCCCAGGCCTCGACCTCGACCCGCATAGTCAAGATCGGCGTCTTCGGCGGGATGACGTAATCCAGAGCGTCGTTCTCAAAGGCTTCGAGCGAATACGAGTCCGGCAAATGATACGCGTACTTCATCAGGAGGAGCCGGTCACCCCTTTCGCGGGCGATGCGGGCTATCCCCTCGAGATTGCGCCGGAAAGAGGCCACAGTCTTGATGCTATCGCCGTACTGTACCCAATCCTCATTCGGCAAAAAGGGAAAGGCCTCCCGCAGGCCCATCCGCCGCTGCAGCCGGTGTAGAAAGAGCTCATACACAAAGGGCGCGGCAAGCCAGTCCATCTTGTCGTGACGGAAAATCGTCTGGACCTCATCGTAGAACGCGTACTGCGTGTAATCCTCCCTGAAAACGAAATCAGGCGCGTTGTTCGCCCGGATTTCATTGATGTTGTGATAGAAGACAACGCAATCGAAGCGCTTGTCCTTCAGTTGGCGATACTTGTTCAGACTGTCCAGCGAGGTGTGGCCCGTGTGAGACGCATTGTGCACACGCACGTGCCGCGGCACCTCGTCGTGCAGGCGCACAGAGAGCAGCCGCGGAATGTGATCGTCGCGCATTACGAACACGGAAGCGCCGAGCAACAGCACGTCCAACACCCCGTCGTCCGGCGCAAGGTGCTGCGGGAGGATGGGCTTGAGTTCAGGGTAATACGAATAGATAACGTCCGACGGCCTGAAGAAACTCGTGTCGAAATGGATCGCCATGTAAAGACGCGCAGCGATCTCCGTCGTGCACGCGAAGAGCACAACTACGACGAGCAGCCTCATGAAAAACCGGGTAATCCACTCGCGCATCGCGCCGTGCCCTCACTCGTATGACAGACTGAAGAAGCTATCCCAAAACCCAATTATTGTCATTCTGGGCCAAAGTAGTCCATTTCGTAATTTTGAAAAATATTGTGTGTGACAGGATAAATGCTCACAAGATCCGTATCCGATCTATCCTGTTATCCTGTCAAAAAGGACATTGATGCGTCATCGTAGTTGTGAAAACATGTACTAAGCGATGAATCTCTCTAACCGGAACTCCCCTCTCTGTGTCATCCTGAGCGTAGCAAAGGATCTCTTCAAAGAGGGATTTAACACAGCGCACTCCATTTAACGGCATCACGCGACCGTTTTGGGTATCGGGACAGCTTCTACTCAAAGCCGTCATACTACCAGGGAGGCCGCAGGGCTTCAATTCCAAGCGCTTTCAAAGGGAAACTGGGGGCTCGACAATACCCCGTGAGCGGCGAAGTCGTTCGACACGTATATCGTGCAATGGAAGTTGTTGCCGTCGAGTAGAGAGGAATCTCAACAACACGCCTAGCCGCGCTTAGCCCGTAGCGCTTGATGCGCGTTCCGCCAACCGAAAGAGACTAGGTTCCGGCTCGCTCGTCAAGATCTGCGCCGCAAGCCTCACAGAAATCGTCAAGCTCATTCTGCACCAAAACACCGCACTTTGGACATCGCAAGTCTGTGGGAGCGTGTTTCATTCGATTCACTACCTCACTTCCTACTCATCCCGTTGCTCAGTCTGGAAGGCCTTGAGCAACGCCGGTCTTGGCCTTCTGTCCCCAAGCTAAATTATACCCCGCCCGAACAGGCCATCACAAGCGCCCACGGTCAAAAAGTCAGTCGAGGCCCAAGGAGACGTGGTCCCCATTGCTTGGACGCTAAACCGGGTATATTAAGTGGATCTGCCATGGCTTAAGATTCTGCCCTCGCAATGCAAGAGTGAGCCTACAACTTAATTGAATCATACACTCGCTTACCGTTGCGATACTTCTGAAAGCAAAGCACCGTCCTACACTCTCAGTGATCCAAAGGTGGCTCGTAACATATGCAACCCAACAGGAACCTCCTCAGAGAAATGATTTATTGTCTGAAGAGGAATTCGAGAGAAAGCTATCGCTCGCGTGACTTATGGGGACAAAAATGGCGCGCTCGAGAGGATTTGAACCTCCGACCCCTCGCTCCGGAGGCGAGTGCTCTATCCACTGAGCTACGAGCGCGTAGGCGGGGCGTGTGCTAAGAAGGACATCCTAGCACGCGGTTGATCGTCTTTTCTATGCACGCAGAAATACTCTATGCGGTCGAAAAGAGGGGTTTAGGGCTGAGGGTCGCCGGCTTCGACCAGGGGGCGCGAGAGGGCGCGCACGAGGTAGCCGATGAGCGCGATGAGCACGCCAAGACCGACGCACGCGATCCCGCCGATATAGAGGCCGACCGCCACGTGGCCGTAAGCCAAGACCCGCCCGATAAGGAGGGCCGTGATGCCGATAACGGCGAGGCCGGTCCCGGTGATGGTATAGTCCTGCCGGACCGCCCTCTGGTTGCGGCGTTCTTGCGCTGAGATTTGCTCGATCACTTCCTGCGACGATTGGAAGGCCGAGGGATTTTCTTCGTAACGGCGCAGAATGGCCACTTTTCTGCGGTGAATGACCCAAAGCTGCACAAAGGTCTTACAAACTCCATAACAGAAGAGCAGGGCTATGCTTAGAAGGAGCGGTATGATGAAAAGCGCCGAGTCCATGGTGGTTTCCAGATAGCTTATAGACTGCCGGCGCGAATACCCGGTTTCAAGTGAAACCGCTGGGTTCCGGCCGTGGTCATAAAGGCATTATGGCTAAATTCTTACGCAGCGTAGGCACGTCCGCGACCCTGGGGGCGGCCCTCCTCGTGCTAAGCATCGAGCTGATTGCCCCGCGCCTCCCGCCTTACGCAGGACCGCCGGATCTTCGCGCAAGCCGCTCCCTGACCCTCCCAGCTTCCCAGACCCTGCGCCTGGACAATTCGGACGGCGCGATTCGCATCATGACGACGGACGGCGTGAGCGAAATCGCGGTAGACGTCGAGATCAAAATGTACGCCCTCAACGATCGCGCCGACCTGCCCGCGCTCGAGCGCTATTTGGACTCTTTGGTGCTGGCGCAAAGCGAAGCCGGCGGCCTTAGCATCATCACCGAGCCCCTGAAGCGCCCGGACTCGATGGCCCTTCAGGTCGCGTACACGGTGCACGTTCCGCGGGGGACCAACATCGACATCACCGGCTTGAACGGCAACATCTGGGTTGCGGAGGGCTGCGGAGAGGTCCGCGTCCACAGTGGGAACGCGGACATCGAGATCCTCCAACCCCGAGGGGCGGTGATCGCCCAGAGCACCAACGGACGTATCCGCGTGCTCGACGCCACGAAAAGCACCACGCTGCAGACCGTTAACGGAAACATCCTGGCCGAGGTGCGCGACGGGCTTCTCGAGGCCTCCTCGATCAACGGCTGGATTAAAACGCATGTGCTCGATCCCAGCGTGTCCGGCTGTGTTCTGAACAGTGAGAACGGCGGCATCGAAGTCCTCCTCGCCAATGACGTTTCCTTCACGGTTGACGCTACCGCCCAACGCGGAAGCGTCCGCACCGATTTCGCCATTGTAGGCGCGGGCGTCCGGAGGACTACCCGTACGCTTCGCGGAACCGTCGGTGAAGGCGAAACGAAGTTGAACCTCACCACAGGCAATGGCAATATCTGGCTGCTAAGGGGCCGATCATGACTACGGTGGCGACGCGGACGTGGCCGAAGCGTCTGGAAACCGGCTTGAACGAGGAATCCGACCGCGATCTGGTGAAGAAGGCGAAGGGCGGCGACACGGACGCCTTTTCCGTCCTCGTGCGACGCCGTCAGCACCTCGTCTACAACCTCGCCTATCGCTACATGCGCGATTCGATGCTCGCCGAAGACATGGCGCAGGAGGCCTTTCTCAAAGGCTTCCGGCTGCTTAAAGGCTTTCGCGGCGAGTGCAGCTTTTCGACCTGGATGTACCGCGTGACCTCCGGCGTATGCCTTAGCGAGATCGCGCGCCGCAAAAAGCGCGGCGAAGTGCAGCTCGAGACGCACCACGGCGGCTCATACGAAGACGGCAAGGCGGAAGCGCGTGACTCCGCAGAGATTATCCGAAGCTGCGTCACCCGGCTTCCGGAGCGTTATGCGACGATCGTTACGATGTACTACCTAAATGAAATGCCCTACAAGGAAATCGCCGCAGCCATGAAGATCCCACTCGGCACGTTGAAGACATGGATGTTTAGGGCCCGCAAGGAGCTTCGGCTTCTCGTTGAAAGCGAGCTCCCAGATTATGGAACCTGAAAATCCCAGCGAGCTTGAGCGCTTGATAGACGACGCGCTCCGCAGCGAACCCGAGCGTGATCTCCCCTTCGGTTTTCATCGCAGCGTCGTAGAGCGATTGAAGATTGCCGCGATGCTCGACCGTGAACTGAAACGATTTCGCGCGTGTTGGGCGTCGGCCGGGATCCTCGCCGTTGCGCTCGCCTGCTCGGTCCTAAGTGTCTGGCTGGGGGCTGACCTTCCGGGGGCAGCCGCACGAGCCGTCCCCGGCGCCCTGGGGTCCTACGATCGATTCATCCTGCTGCTCGCGAGGCACTGGCCCACGATGACGCTCACCAGCGCGGGATTACTCGCGCTCCTTTGCGGCGCCTACATGGCCTTCGCCAGACGACTACAAGCACGACGCTCCCAACTAGGCCGGGGATAACCCTCCTCGCCCCTAATTGCTTTCCTGAGAACCCTATTGTAAATCGCGAGCCTATCTTCGCAATCTT
>JASJYE010000299.1 GCA_030123645.1 Candidatus Hydrogenedentota bacterium
AGTCGGTGCTGCCGTCGATCGTGCCGAAGGAGATGTCCAATTCGCCGCGTTTCTTGATATCCGTAATCTTACCGTCGTTCAGATAGACGACCCGGTCCGAAGCGGCGAGCATCTTGTGGTCGTGGGTGGCGCTGATGATTGTCACTCCCAATTCGTCCTTGAGCGCCTCGAGCATCTGGATGATTTCCTCGCCCGTTTTAAGGTCGAGGTTTCCCGTAGGTTCGTCGGCCAGAATGATGTCCGGGTCGTTAGCCAGGGCTCGCGCGATGGCCACGCGCTGCTGCTGTCCGCCAGAGAGTTCCTCTGGCCGGTGGTCCCGCCGCTTGTCCAGTCCGACGCGCGCGAGCAATGCCATGGCCTTTTCCGCGGCCTCCTTATCGGGCACGTCCGCGAAGATCATGGGAAGCATGACGTTTTCTTGAGCCGTCATGACCTCAACGAGGTTGAAGGTTTGGAAGATGAAGCCGATCTTGTGGCAACGAAGGTAGGCGACCTGTTCTCGGTCCAGCGCGGCGATGTCGGCGCCATCGATGGTCACGTGCCCTTCGGTGGGCTTGTCGAGCCCGCCGACCATGTTGAAGAGCGTGCTTTTCCCCGATCCGCTGGGTCCCATGATACTGAGATACTCGCCGCGGGAGATATCGAGGTCAACGCCATTGAGGGCCCAGACTTGCTCGCCGCCGACCACGTAAAGGCGCTTTAGATCCCTCGCTGAAATAATGGTACCTTCACTCTCTGGCATCGGCGCGGCCCTCAGTGATAGTGATTTCGCTACGTTTCTTGAAGCGCTCGACCCGTCCGTCGCGAATCCAGGCAATGCGATCCGACAGGTCGAGCATCTTGTGGTCGTGGGTGGCGCAGATGACGGTGACGCCTTCGCTTTCATTTAACTCTTTCATCAACTCTATGATCTGCAACCCCGTCGTGGCATCCAGATTTCCCGTTGGCTCGTCGGCCAGCAGAATGGAGGGACTATTGGCCAAGGCGCGTGCGATGGCGACGCGCTGTTGCTGGCCGCCGGACATCTCGACCGGCTTGTGGAGGATGCGCTTGCCCAAGCCCACGCGCTCGAGCAACGCGACCGCCTTGTCCTGGGCGTCGGAGTGCTGCATGCCGGCGAAGAGCATCGGCATCATGACATTGTCGAGCGCTGTGGCAACGCGGAGAAGATTGAAGGTTTGAAAGATGTAGCCAATCTTGTGACAACGCAGCCAGGCCAGTTCAATGCTATCCAGGGCCGCGATGTCTACTTCGTCAATGAATACGCGGCCCGTTTCCGGTTTGTCCAATCCGCCGATCATGTTGAACAAGGTGGTCTTTCCCGAACCGCTTGGTCCCATGATGGCAACATATTCCCCACGGCGCACCGAGAAGTTGATGCCACGTAAGGCGTGGACCGGCTCGGCGCCGAGGTAATACGTTTTGCTCACGTCAATGGCGCGCACGATGTGCGTCGCGAAGAGCAACTCCCTCTGAAGCCGTTCCTCTTCTTCTTGCTTCGCGGAGGACTCTTCTTCTAGAACGTCACTCATGCCGGTTCTCCAATAGGCTTCATCGCTTAGCCTTCGTTACACTTCTTGCCGCATGGCGTCGACCGGCTGCATCCGCGCGGCGACCCACGCTGGGTAAAGCGCTCCTCCGACGCTGAGCAGCACGCCGGCCAACAGACACGTCGTTACAATTTTTATGAGCACCAGCAAGGGAACGAGCCCAAAGGTCTCGCTTCCGTAGATGCCCAAGCCTTCGAACAAGCCCAGGGCAAGCCCGAAGAGGATGCCGATGAGGGTGCCTCCCAGGCCCTGGAACATGCTTTCGATGAGATAGAGCTTGATGATAAGGGAATCGAGTGCGCCCAGGCATTTCATCGTGCCGATCTCGCGGAAGCGTTCCGTGACGCTCATCACCATGGCGTTGAGAATTCCCACAAAACTAATCAAGAGCGCCAATCCCACCATCCACCGGGTCTGGATGCGACTGTCGGCGCTTTCGGCAATAGACAACATCCCTGACTCTCTCAACACTTCTCGCAAGGCCGGACTGCCGCGTTCCACGGCATAGCGCAACAAGGCGTCGGAGTAGAGGACGTAAGTCAGGAAGGCCAGGGCCAGCACGATACCGCAGGTGACCAGCATGGAACGCCACCAACGCACCCGGATGTTCTTCCAGGATATCTTTATTACCCGTCGAAGCGGAAGCTTCGTCTGTCGTTGCATTTCAGCCACGTCTGCATTCCTCATAGGACGGCGTGTCTGCCGTCGATTAGAATCTAGATTCGCAACACCTTGGAAACTTGCGATGAATATTAGGGGATCCCGTGCGGTCAACATCCCCCTAAATTCCCTTCAAAGGGGGACTTTGAGCACGCTCTTCTTTCAGGTTCTGCCGTCGGTTGTAGCTTTACCTCCTTAGGAGAGACTCCCGATTTCCATGCCGATCAATCCCTTTGCCATAAGCGTCTTCAAATATTTCGTCACGGCAAGCTCGGCCTCCGGGACACTCACGTTGTGATCGCGTGCAAAACCGTCCACGATCTCCCGGACGGAGGCGCGGCCGTCGCAGGCGTCCAACACTTCGCGTCCGAGAGCGTCCAGCACATACTGCCGGTCGTACTCGGGCGGAGCGCCGAACCATTTCTGCCATTTCGTGCTCTTGAGCCGCATCTTCACGGTGATGGAGCCATCCTCTTCTTCTTTGGTCTGGAGGCCCGCCGTGGAGCGGGGAAGGGCGTCCAGGGCGGCCACGCGCGTCACTATCCCTTTTGGTCCCTCTTCGAAGGGGGATTTGGGGGGATGTTTCCGGGCGGACTTCATGCCTCGTTCCTTTCCCGGTGTGCCCAGTTCATCGAACGGACCGCATTCGAGACGAACTTGGATTCCGTAGTGTCCGGGCTGATGTGTTCGGCCAGTAGTAGACGGTCGAGGGCTTGGTCATGGGCAACGACGGCCACACAGTGCCGTTGCGCCAGCCTGCCGAGGGGAAAGGGACGGCGCTTGGTGACCGCCCGCTCGAGCCCACTGAAGGCGCCCACCTTCACGGCGGCGGGGCCCTGCATGGCCGCGCTGGAATGCCACTTGCCTTTGAGCGAGGAGATGTCGAGCCACGTTTCCAGGGGCTTTTTTGCCAGTGCGGCCGTGCCGGGATAGACCTGGCATAACATGAGCTGCCGTCTCCCGTTCTCCAGGAACAACGAGATCGCTCCGAGGTGCAACCGGCTTTTGTAGATCGTGTATCCGGGGGGGGACTCGAAACTGGTATCGTACACGGACCAGCGCGTCGGTGCGTCGGCGGCGGACACGTCCAGTGACGGCAGGAGGAGGTTCTTCGCCAGATCGCGGACTTCCGGGCCTGCGCCGCAGTTGATGACCACTTCGAGCACCAACGGGGCGCGGGCTGAATAGCCGTACCACACCGAGGATACAGCACCCTTTCGCGTCCGTACTTCAGGCAGCCAAAGGGATCGGTCGAAGCGGAAGGCCGCAGGGGCCTCCTCCTCGGCTCGAACCTTTTTGCCCATCGACCGCAGCCGCTTGTCGAGCCAGCGAGAAATGTCAAAGCCCTTCGTTGGCGGGTTCCACCATTTGAACTGTACCGTCGCCTGCTCGGAGTCGCCAAGCATGAGGTGGCCGGAGGAATCGCGGTTTTCCACGCGTAGGGGACGCCAATTCACTGGAATCTTCACCTTCCATCGGGCCCATGCGAGCCAGGACCACTCTGCTGTCTGCGCTTTACTCAAGAATCTGCATGCCTCCTCAAGATTTTAAAATGGTAGTGTGATGACGCTTTTCGCGATGAAGACCACGCCCAACGACAACATAATAATCAACCCCACGCCGGCCGAGAAGCCCGCCGCCACCACGATGCGGTACTGAGGCCACTTGTCGCCGAAGCGTTTTCTGAACACATAACGTCCCA
>JASJYE010000300.1 GCA_030123645.1 Candidatus Hydrogenedentota bacterium
GGCTTCTCCATAGGTCGGCATGATCGGCGGTATCACGAAATTTCTCCCTCGATGTGATGCGCGCGGGCCTGGCGCGAAAGCCGGAGACTATCTGCCGCATGCCGCAGCCTGTCAACGAATCAGGGCCCGCGCCGCCAATGCGTGTCAAGCTTTGCCTAGCATGCGCCTGCCGATCATTCCACCGGGTTCGGATGGCGCTTAAGGCGAAATCGCGCTATCGTAGTGCAACTAATGGAGCCTCCGGAAGATGCCGAGCAATACGGTCAGGCTATGAGTAGTGCACGAAAGACGATCGTGGAACTCGATCTTTCGCGGTACATGGACATCTGCCGGTTCTTGCAAGAGAGCTTGAATGGTCCTGAAGCGGTGGCCGAGTTGAATCGGCAAATTCTAAATCTCATCACGCAGGGCCTGCAGATCGTAAACCTCTCTATCGAGACGATACCCTACAAGTCGACTGGCGACGGTGCCATTATTGCCTTCGATGAAGCAGAAAATGCGGTGCAGTTCGCGATTGCTCTGCATCGAACCGCCGACAAAGAAAACTCTGGAAAAAAGGTGGAATTGGCACGGCGGCATTTTAGGGTCGGCATGTTCACAAGCGACATAATCATCGAGGAAAAACGCACCCCAAGCGGTGATTTGATCGGCCACGAATTCGCGGGAACAGGGATCGGAGATGCAGTTCGCCTTGAGAGCAAGTGCAAAACAGGCGAAATTCTGATCGACAGCGAAACTTGGGCCGAGCTTCCACACGATTCACGAAAGCAATTTGGTCCTGAAAAAATCGTCAAAGGAAAGCGGCCAACCGAAGAATTCCGCGCCCACAGCCGTCGGATAGTCGATCCTGCAACGTGGGAAAAGCCGGCTGTAAGAAAACGCAAACTTCCGAAGGGTACAGCGCGACGCCGGACTAAAACCGCGAAACCCAGCCTATCTCCGCCCGAGGCAGCTACTGCCGGCCCCGAAAAAATTTCCATCGCCAGCTTGCCGATCACTGGTGAACATCTTGTTGGCCGTGAGCGAGAGTTGGAGCAATTGGACGGCGCGTGGGCCGATGCGGGGACGAACGTCATCAGCTTGGTGGCGTGGGGCGGTGTGGGAAAGTCGGCGCTGGTCAATCGCTGGCTCGGAAATCTGGCGACCGAGAATTACCGGGGTGCGAGGCGCGTCTACGGCGTGTCGTTCTACAGTCAGGGCACCAGGCAAACCGCTGTGTCGGCTGATACCGCGATCGACGCGGCGCTTCGCTGGTTCGACGACCCCGACCCGAAGGCGGGATCGCCCTGGGACAAGGGCGAACGGCTCGCCCGGCTGGTGCGGCAAGAGCCCACCTTGTTGATTCTCGACGGGCTCGAACCGCTCCAGAACCCGCCCGGCCCCGACGGGGGCAGGCTCAAGGACCCGGCCCTGCAATCGCTGGTGCGCGAGCTGGCCGCGTCCAATCAAGGATTATGCGTCATCACCACGCGATATCGCGTCGCCGACATCGACGATCGAACGACGACAACGGCTCCCCTTATCGAACTTGAAAACCTGTCCGATGAAGCAGGTGCGCAATTGCTCCGCACACTTGGCGTCGAGGGTCCCGAGGAAGAGTTGCGGCTAGCGTCACGCGAATTCGGCGGCCATGGCCTCGCGCTGAATCTTCTCGGCACGTATCTGCACGACGTGTATGGGGGTGACGTTCGTCGCCGCGACGAGGTCAGCTTGCTCGAATCCGACGTGGAACAGGGCGGTCACGCCAAGCGGGTGATGGAGAGCTATGAAAACTGGTTCGGCGAAGGCCCGGAACTGTCGGTTCTTCGCATCCTCGGGCTCTTCGACCGGCCGGCGGACGCCAAGGCCGTCACGGCCTTGCGGGAACCGCCGCCGATCCCCGGATTGACCGACGCCGTGCAAGAGCTAACCGATGCGCAGTGGCGTCAAACCCTCGCCAAATTGCGCCGGGCGGGACTCCTGGCCGACGCCGACCCGCACGATCCCGACACATTGGATGCGCACCCGCTGGTGCGGGAGCATTTCGGGCAGCAGTTGAGGGAAGAGCACGCGCAAGCATGGCGGGAAGGCAACAATCGACTTTATGAGCATTATAAGGCGGTGGCCCCCGAGTTCCCCGATACCCTCGAGGAGATGGCGCCGCTCTTCGCGGCGGTTGCCCACGGCTGCGCCGCCGGCCGCCATCAGGAGGCTCTCAACGACGTGTACATAAAGCGGATTCAAAGAGGGAATGAATTTCACGTGACGAAAAAGCTCGGCGCTTTTGGGGCCGATCTAGCGGCGCTCGCTGGGTTGTTCGAGAAGCCCTGGCAGCAACCTGTGGCTGGAATCAAAGAAGCTGATAAAGCCTTTATGTTGGCACAAGCTGGCTTCCACCTCCGCGCGCTAGGCCGGCTTAAGGAGGCGGTCCAGCCTATGCAGGCTGGTCTGGACGCGGACATTACGCGAGAGGACTGGCAGAACGCGGCCATCGCCGCCGGCAACCTTAGTGAACTCTATAATACAATGGGTGACCTGAAGCGCGGCTTGGAAATCGCCCAACAAAGCGTGCATCTCGCCGACGAGAGCGGTGACGCGAACCACCGTATGATCACACGAACGATCAACGCCGATGCCCTGCACCAGGCCGGTCGCGCAGCCGAGGCCGAAACCCTTTTCCGCGAGGCCGAGGAAATGCAAAAGGAGAGCCAGCCCTCGTATCCTTTTCTCTACTCCATTCGGGGCTATCAATACTGCGATCTGCTGCTGGGCCAGGGGAAGTACGGGGAGGTGCAAGACCGGGCCGGCCGAGCGTTGAAAATTGTGGAACAAGGTAGCCGCAACCTTCTCGATATCGCTCTCAATCACCTCTCCCTAGGGCGGGCACACTTGGCCGCGCCGCAAGATAGCGGGACAGGCGATTTCTCACAAGCCGCGGAGCACCTGGACCAAGCCGTGGACGGCCTGCGAGAGTCAGGGAATCAGGATCATATTCCGCGTGGATTTCTGGCCCGCGCGGCGCTGCATCGGGTGCGCAAAGCTTTCGACCGGTCACAGCACGATCTCGACGAGGCCATGTCGATCGCCGAGCGCGGGGGGATGGGGCTGTTTCAGACGGATGCGCATCTGGAGTATGCACGGCTGCGGCTCGCGATGGGGGATAGGCCCGAGGCGCGGGAGAATTTGGATAAGGCGAAGGAGATGGTCGGGCGCATGGGCTACCACCGCCGGGACGGCGCGGTGGCTGAACTGGAGGAACAGCTCAAAGACGACTGATTTGAACGTTGCATCACGGCGGGCATTATCGACGCCGCGCCCTGTCAACGCGGATTGGGTATGCTACCCTCGCGCACCGCAGCGAAATAATTCTGGCCCGCATAGCCCATGCCTTTCCTCGCTCATTTCGGTCTCAAGACACGGCCCTTCGCGCTGACCCCCAACAGCGGGCTGTATTACCCCAGCGACGGCCACCAGGAGGTCCTCACCTCGCTGATGTACGCCGTCGAGCGCGGCGAGGGCGTGGTCAAGGTCAGCGGCGAGGTCGGCACCGGCAAGACCCTGCTGTGCCGCCTGTTGACCGCCGAGCTGATCAAGACCAAGTCGGTCGCCTATATCATCAACCCGCAGAGCGATCCCCAGTGGATCGTCGGCGCGGTGTGCCGCGAGTTCGGCCTCGACCCGGAAGCCACCGACGACCGGCTGCATCTGCTGAACGGCTACCTGCTCGAGCAATATGCCGCCGGGCGGCGCGTCGTGCTGGTCATCGACGAGGCCCAGGCGCTCGGCATCGACGGCCTGGAGACCATGCGGCGCTTGTCGAACCTGGAGACCGAGCAGACCAAGCTGCTGCAGACCGTGCTGTTCGGCCAGCCCGAACTCGACCAGCTTCTGGACACCCGCGAGCTGCGCCAGCTCAACCAGCGCATCGTCT
>JASJYE010000301.1 GCA_030123645.1 Candidatus Hydrogenedentota bacterium
TGCTCACAACTGACAGAACGTATCTATCTAATCTTAAAATGCTCTAGCCTAAAGAAACGCGTTTGTGAAATAAAGTCTGGCGCACCGTTCAGTCAATGGCCTTGATGGTCCTGACGATTCACAGCCAATCAACCCAAAATGATGGTCTTGTTCTCATAACGTATCACGCGGTGCTCCAGATACATCCTAATGGCGTTCGCAAGGGCCAGCTTTTCGAGATCGCGGCCTTTGGCTTTCAGCGATTCGACCTTGTCCTTGTGCGTGACACGGCCTACCTCCTGATCGATGATCGGGCCTTGATCAAGCGTGCTGGTCGCAAAGTGTGCGGTCGCGCCGATGATTTTCACGCCGCGGTCGTAAGCCTGACGATAGGGGTTCGCCCCCATGAACGACGGCAAGAAGCTATGGTGAATGTTGATGATGTCCTTCCCATACCCGGTCAGAAAATCCTCCGAGAGGACCTGCATATACCGGGCAAGCACGAGGAAGTCGCTGGAATCCCGAATCAGCTCGAAAAAGCGCTTCTCCTGCTCCGGCTTGGTTTCTTTCGAGACAGGAAGATAATGGAAAGCGATCCCGTGGCCTTCGACCAATTCCCTCGCGTCTTCGTGATTGCTCACGACAAGGGGGACCTCGACGCGCAGCTCGCCGCTGCGCACGCGGTAGAGCAGATCCGCCAGGCAATGATCGAAACGCGACACGGCGATGGCCATTCGCATAACCTTGCTCTCGTAATGGATCTGCCATACTGCATCGAGCGTCGATGCCAGCTCCTCGATGTCCGACTCGAGCGAAGCTTCCGGGTAGCGCTCGTTGTCGAACACGAATTTCATGCGCATGAAAAAACGGCCGCCATCGGGATCGGTCGAGTGTTGATATGAGCTGATGATGTTCGCTTCGCGCTCGAAGACGAAGTTGGAGAACTTGGCAATGATGCCCTTTTGATCGGGGCATTGAATGAGCAAGATGGCCTGTTCCACCGGAACCTCCGCTTTGGTATTTAGGTGGCGCCTCGACGAAAATCGGCCCCTTAATTGCGCATTGCGGGGTTCAAGCGCGGATCGTTATAGGCCTTGAACTGCTTGTAACCCTTAAAATACCGCGTGCCCCGGCGAAACTCTTCGATCAGACGCTCAAGGCACTGCAACAGGTCCGAGCGCTGCGTCCTCAAGCGCACCTGTTTCTCAGAGCACTCCTGCGCCAGGGCGGGGTCATCCTCACGCGCCGCATACACGCCCATGTTCCGTATCTTCAATGCCAGGATCGACAGGCGGTCCACGATCATCCCTGCCGTCTCCGAATGCAGCGCCGCCCCCGACACGTCGACGCCCTCGAATCGCTCGAGGATTGCCCGGTCAATTCTCTCGATCAAATCGTTCCGCCGTTGGTTCCAGGGATCGATCTGCCGTTTGATGTCTGCAATGTAACTGTCGTCGACATCGTCGCGGCGCGCTTCGTCCTCGAAGGCCCACAGCCTGAAATTGGAAAAATGTTGGGCCAGAATGAGCGACGCCAGGCCGGCCTCTGGCTCGACGGAATCCGGCGCCTGTCCGTACCACGCCTGCAGGGCCTCGTCATGCAAGGGGCCCAGGGCCGAGGCGCTCAAGACGCCGAGGGTTGTTAAATTTTCCATCCGCACGACTCCTCCAACAACGATACTACCGCTTCGAACGCTTCGTCCACGGAAACCTTGGCGACGACGTCCCCCAGATGGCGCTTGCTGACGCCTTTCCGCACGAAGCCGTCGGCACGCAGCACGCGCGACGGAACGTGCGGCAACGGCGCATCGGTGCGCGGAATGCACGGCCCCGTAAACACCGCCGTCGGCACGCCCTGCAGCCACGCCATGTGCATCGCCGCCGTGTTCGATCCGGCGAAGGCCCTGAATCGGCCGACCATCGCCATCATCTCGATCAGGCCCGTTCCCGGCGCCAGGCTCACGCTATCGCCGGTCCCGGCGGCAATCGCTTCGGAGAACTCTAGTTCATCCGGACCCCAAAACAGAACCGACCGAGTCCCCTGCACGCCCAAGCGGTTCAACAGCTCGATCCACTTCTCCCGGGGCCACCGGTGATACCCAGACTGATTCTCGCTACAGCCCGGGAAAACCGCCAACTCCGGCCGGCCCGCCTCGTCGTACCACTGCGCCGCCAGGTCGCGATCGACCTTCGCGACCTCGACCCCAATGTCCTCGGTATCGAATGCCGGGTCAATCCCCAGCGGCGCCAGCAAGTGCAAATATCGGAGAACCCGGTTTTCGAGCGCGTCTTCCAAGGTGACGTGAACATTCGAAAACAAATGATTCATCTCGCTCGATTGTCCGCGCGGGTATCCCAGCCGGTACTTCGCTCCTGACGCGCGCGAAACGGCCCCGCTCTTGAAACGGCCATGAAAGTCCAGCGCGACCTCATATCGGTGGGTCCGGATCTCGCGTATAAAGCGCAGGAATTCCTGCGTCGCGCTGCGCCGGCCTCGCCGCAACTTGCCGCGATCAAGGACATGAAAACGATCCACGTCGGGGTTCGACGCGATTATGGGGTAGACCCACTGCTCGACCGCCCACGCGATAGTGGCCTCCGGCCTCTCGCGGCGCAGCCGCCGCACTGCCGGGCACACGCGCAACGCATCGCCTATCGCCCCAAGCCGGACGACCAAGAACGAGTTCGCGTCTTGTGCCACGGTAGAATCCATGTATCGAGTACAGATCTGCTCAGCGAGCGTACGCACCACCCCGATGAAGGCCCTAGCTTATCTGAACTTTTTGCCGCAAGCAACTAATGCCACATGACTTACGAAATGCGATGCCCTGAGGCTCGGTTGGCATGCCGTCACCGTCCCTGTTGACGTCGTCCCGACCTGCATCGAGATCGAACGTAAGGTCACGGGGCTATTCGGCGGCGTCTTCGGCGACGTAGGGATCGAGCGCTTTCCGAGCGAGGTGCGCGATGTAGAGCATAAATGCGAGCGCGATCGCAAAGCCCCCCGCATAGATCGTCCACCATAGTGGCGAATCGGGCGCGCCGTCGCCCTCCAGGTTCGATAGCGACCCTGCCAGCGACCCCGCCCATACGTTTGTCACTGAAATGGGGACGATCCCGATAGAGGTGCCCAAGAGGAACTGGCGAAACGGGATAGAGGTGGATCCGAAGACATAGTTCGAGAGTTTGAATGGGAAAAAGGGGACCAAACGTGTAAACATGACAAAGCGCCAGCCTTCCCGCTCGACGATCGCCACAAAACGGTGCACCTTCTCCCGCTTCGCGAGCGCGGCGATGACCCTGTCGCGGAACAGAAATCGACCCGCCAGGAAGGCGAGACTCGCACCCGAAGTGGTGCCGATGAGGATAAATAGCGTGCCTTTGACTGCACCGAAAAGGAAGCCCGCCCCGAGTGTAAACAGAAATCCCGGCAGGAACACCAGCATCGAGGCCGCAACGGCGAGCGTGAACAGAACCGGCCCCCAGGATCCCAGGCCACGCACCCGCTCGAGAAAGGCGAGCACGGCATGCCGAAGGTCCTCGCCGTAAAACGACATCGTGCACCAAAAAGCCCCTGCGGCGGCCAGGAACATTAGCCAGCGAAATCCACGCCGCAGTCTGCGCCGGCTGAAGCTTTCGGTCATAAGATTGTTAGGGGCCTCTTAGGCTCACGGAGCCTTGTCTTCAAGATCGAGCTTGAGGGAGAGGAAGGACATCAGGTCCTTCAAGGCGACGATACCGAGCAATTCTTCGCCCTCAACGACCAGCAAGCGCGACCGGCCCGTCCGGTTCATTTTCGACAGCGCCACCATCGCGTCCGTATCTGGGCCGATGCTGTTCTCTTCGCTGCAGGCTTCGATGATTTCGCCGACGGTGTGCCCGTCCCATTCGCTCCGCGGCACGGACTCGATCCCGCGGGTGCTCA
>JASJYE010000302.1 GCA_030123645.1 Candidatus Hydrogenedentota bacterium
AGGCCGAGGCGTCAAAATCCGCCACAAGCGAGACGGCATTGCCGTTGACGCCGACAATCAGCACGCGTCCGCCTGTGCGCAGAAAGTGCAGCGTCGTCCCGCGTTCGAGATGGATGCGGCCGAGCACGGTGCCAAGGCTTGCGCCGGCGAGGAGCGGCACTTTTTTGCCCCATCTCCAAAGGCCGTAATAAACGATGAGTATCAGGGCGATGACAATGCAGAGGACGAAGAACCCCCGCAAATCGATTGCGTCGTTGATGCGTCCGATGAAATCTGCTTCGGCCGGATCTGTGTCTTCCGGTCCCGGCGCCTGCCGGTTTGCCGCTGCCTCCTCGCCCTGAAGGGCTTCGCCGCTTGTGGGGATTTCGACTGACGGTCCTGGCTCAATCTGCGCAAGGGCGAATGGCGCCCACAAGAGAATAGAAAGTAGAGCCAATCTAGCCATATCCTCTTTCAAGGACCTCGATGCTGTTGAGAATTTCGGAGATGCGCACGTGCAGGATGTCGCTGATAACGACGACCTCTCCTCGTGCCAGGGGTAGGCCGTTCACAGAGATGTCGGTTGGCTCTCCGGCCAACTTATTTAAGGTCACAATAGATCCAACCTTCAATTCAAGGACTTCTCGCACCTTCATGGGGGCCTTTCCCAGCTCAGCCGTCAATCGCAAGCGCACGTTCATGACGTCGTCTAAAGAAAGATGTTCAAAGGGGCGGTTTTCGTCCTTCCCGTCACCTTCCGGGGTTTCCACAAGCTCTGTATCGATGGCTTCGTTTTCGGGCATCTTGGTAGCTTTGTCTATAGTGGATCGTTAACGACGAAGGTATGATGGAACACGTCCGTGATACGAATATTATCGTCGGGGTCTTCCTGTAAGCGTCTCAATATGTCGTTTCCTTTCTGCCGGGCCTGCCGCTGGATGCTCTCTTTGATGAGGAGTACGTCGTCCAATTCCGCTCGTGTCCGGGAATCATGCAATTTGTTGACCATATCGACGAAGCGGGCCTGATGCCTGCGCACGAGCTCCGCCGTTGCCTCGTTCTCGCATTCGAGGGTCACGCCGAACAGTAGCATGGCGGCCGGCGCCTGGCCATCGCGGATTACGTTTACGGGTGTCTGTGGGAATTCGACTTCTACCGGCATGAGCGGAATTGGGTCTTCATTTGAAACCTGCTCAGACGCTGCGACTTCCGCGGCCTCTTCGAGCATCGGCTTGAGGACGAAGAGGTAGGTCGTGAGACCTCCAATCGCGGCGACAAGCACTACCCCGAGGACGAGGACGATCTTTCCTATCGCCCCGCTGGATTCTTTTTCGGGCCGTTCTTCGTTGACTTCTTCGGCCACGTGTCATTCCTCCGGTAGATAAGGGCCGCCAGACGCCCTCCCCCTGGCTTGGATCTTCGCAGTCTCAAGGCCGCTTTGTCAATTCGTCAACGCGCCTTGCAGCTCCGCCACTTGCTGCGAATCCATCAGACCGCGCACGTAGATGTCCACACGGCGATTGGCGCTGCGCCCCTCTTCGGTCGTATTGGTTGCGATCGGCTGGCCCGACCCGCACGCGATGATCTCGAATTGGTTGAGGGGGATTCCGGCGTTTTGATTCATGAATCGCGCAACAGCGTCTGCGCGCTTGCCGCTCAGGTCGTGATTGTCCCGATACAGCACGTCGCTCGACAACGATGTGTTGTCCGTGTGCCCTCGAATCTCGAAGAAGGTCTCAGGCAAGTTGGACAACACGGCGCCGATATTCTCGAGCAGGGCAAAGGCCTCGGGCCGAACTCGGGTTTCTCCACTTCGATACAGAATCTGGCTGGGCAGCGTGATTTTCAGGCCGCCCGCGGCGTCGTAGGTGAGCTTGATGTCCCGCTGAAGCCCAGCGACCTGCAATCCACGCACCACACGGCGGCCTAGGTCCTCCACTTTCTTGTTGGGGCGGCGCATCCGAACGGGTGCAGGGTTAATCCGGATATAGGTGAGCTCTTTTGGAAGGACGCCGAAGGCCCCCTTGATAGATATCATGGCCTCCTGGACCTCGCGCGGCTTGTCCATGGTTGCGAAGGAGAGGAGTAGGATGAAAAAGGTCAGAAGAAGGCTCATAAGATCGCCGTAGGTGACGACCCACAACGGCGCCCCTTGCCTCCCCTCATCTTTTCTGTCTTTGGCCATGTAGTTGCCGCGCGCGATTAGGCCTCGACGGTTTCACGGAGTTCCGGTGCGATAAAGGCCTTGAGTTTTTGCTCGACCACGCGAGGATTGTCTCCGGATTGGATGGACAAGATGCCTTCAATGGTAATTTCTTTTACGAGGAGTTCCGCTGCCGTGCGCACCTTGAGTTTTCCTGCCGTGGGGAGGAAAACGACGTTTGCGAGGATGGCCCCGTAGAGCGTCGTGAGCAGGGCGACGGCCATGCCAAGGCCGATCGATGAGGGATCTTCCATGCCGGCGAGCATCTGCACGAGACCGATAAGCGTGCCGATCATGCCGAAGGCGGGCGCGGAGGCGCCCATGGCGTTGAGGATCGATTGGCCGCGACTGTGCCGGTCTTCCATAAAGGCAACTTCGGTGGTGAGGATGTCTCGAATGAGCTCGGGCGCCGTTCCGTCTATTGCCAATTGAATGCTCTTTCCAAGAAATTCGTCTTCGGCCTCGTTCGCGTGGGTTTCGAGTGCAAGAATGCCCTCGCGTCTGGCGATCGTGGCGAATTCGGTCAGCGTTTTGATGAGACCTTGCGGGTTGGTGTCCTGGTTGACAAAGGCGTTGCGTATGGGTCCGAGGATACCGATGACGTCCGAGAGAGGATAGTTGATGAGCGTGGCGGAGATTGTGCCGCCGACCACGATGACGACCGCGGGCACGTTGATGAAGGTGTCGAGAGTGCCCCCAAGAATGATCGATACAAGAATGAGGCCGAAACCCGCGACGATGCCGATTACTGTTGCAATGTCCATGTGGGCACTAATCCCCCTCGGGCGGGTTGAAGCCGCCCAATATAGTGCGCTTGTAGTTTATCACTGCGTCCCTAACGGCGTCCACCGGCTCCTTGACCATGATTTTTTGGCCGGTGTTGAGCGTAACGATGGTGTCTGGTGTGGCCTCGATCTCTTGAATCATCTCGGCGTTCAACACGAAAGTCTGGCCACTAAGCCGTGTTAAATGAATCATTTACAGCCCCCGGGAGGGGTTGGGGAACGGGTCGTCCCCCAACCCCCGTGTGGAAATGCGAATTACCTGACCAAGTTCACAGCTTCTCCGAGAAGCGTGTCGGCAATGGTGATCGTGCGGGCATTGGCCTGGAAGCCCCGCTGCGTCACGATCATATTACTAAATTCCGTGCCGAGATCCACATTGGAGCCTTCGAGCACGCCGCCGCTTATCGAGCCGCGGCCGCCGGTGTTGGACTGGCCGATCTGGGGTATGCCCGAGGACGATGATACGCGGAACATGTTGTTTCCGACCCGCTCGAGCCCGGCGACGTTCGAGAAGGTGGCGAGTGCGACCTGGCCGAGCACGCGGGTGAGGCCGTTACTGAACACGCCATTGATTATCCCGTTCTCGCCGATGTTGAAGTCTTCGAGAACCCCCAAGGGAAATCCATCCTGCGTCGGGTTGGTGACTTCGCTTTGCCCCGAGAGGCTGGTCACGCTCAAGAAATCGATGTTGAATTCGAAGGGCGACGTGGGAATCGAGTCGCCCGGGAAAGCGGTGATGCCGATATTGAACTCCCCGGGCAATGCCGCCTCAGCGCTTTGTTTCAGAGCTTCGAGCACGGAAGCCGCGTGCTCGATCGGAAGCATCTCGAACATGTCCAAGGCCTCAAGCACGGAAACCGCGTGCTCGATCGGCAACCCTTCGGGCTTGGGAGCGAGTCCCTCGCCATCCTCTACTTCTTCGGAGGC
>JASJYE010000032.1 GCA_030123645.1 Candidatus Hydrogenedentota bacterium
AACTCCCCGTCCTCGAGTGCCTCCGCGCAGGGAAACGCCCCGCCTTAAAACTGTTTCTGCTTCGAAACGCGAAAGGCTTCGGCGAAATCCAAAAGGCCGCGGCCGGCATCCCCGTCGAGACCTGCACGCGGGCCGACCTCGATAAACTAACACACGGCGGCGTGCATCAAGGCGTTGTCCTCGAAGCGGGGCCGCTGCCCGTGATCGCGCTCGCGGAATGGCTCGATTCCCCTCCCCCCGACGACGCCATCGCCGTAATCCTCGACGGCGTCGAAGATCCCCACAACTTTGGGGCCATCGTGCGTTCTGCGGCGGCCTGCGGCGCTCGCGCCGTCGTTTTTGCCAAGGATCGCGCCGCGCCCCTCTCTCCTGCCGCACTCAAGAGCGCCGCCGGCGGCATGGAATACGTGACGCTCGTCCGCACCACCAACCTCGTCCGCGCCATCGAAGCGCTCAAGAAGAGCGGCTTCTGGATCGCGGCCCTCGACCCCGATTCCGAGCAATTGCTCTGGGAGGCCGACCTGACCGGCCGCATCGCCCTGGTAATCGGCTCGGAAGGCAAAGGGATCCGGCGCCTCGTCCGCGAGCATTGCGACCACCGGCTCCGCATCCCCCTCGAAGGCCCGATTACCAGCCTAAACGCCTCCGTCAGCGCCGGGATCGCCCTCGCCGAATGCTTGCGCCAGCGGAAAGCATAGGCGCGGAATCTACCGAAACCTCGCCTGGGGTGCCACCGCCAAGCGCAGCTTGGGGGTGTATGGTGTTGGCTCCGAACGCACCCCCAAACGAGTTTGGCGGTGGCACCCCGACGGATCCTTGCGGGGGTTTCTGGGCATCACAGGTTTGGATATGTCCTTTCCCGAGGCCATGAAATCCGCTCTTCGCCTGAGACTCCTCGAAGGTGACCTCCTGAGGCAGCTTCCGTATAATGGTGTTCGGCTGCGGAGGGGACATGAACGTACTGGGGATCGGGGGATACTCGCACGATTCCGCTGCCGCGCTGGTCTGCGACGGCCAGCTCGTGGCCGGGGTCGCCGAAGAACGCCTGACGCGCGTCAAACACCAGGGGGGTGCGCCCCGGGAGGCGGTCGCGTATTGCCTCGAGGCCGCGGGCCTGACGCGGGACGACATCGACCATGTCGGCTGCTATATGAAACCCGGCTACCGCATGGCGCGGCGTCTCGCGTACCGGATGCGGCAAATCCCGCGCAGCCCCCTCTACTCCGCCGCCTATGTGGGCTACGAACTCGTTCACAACGCGCAATATGTCCGTGACATGCGCGGCCTTTGCGGCCGCAACGCGCGGCTCCATTATATGGAACACCATCCCGCGCACGCCGCGAGCGCCTATCTCGTCAGCCCTTTCGACGAGGCGGCGCTGCTGACCATCGATTATATCGGCGAATGGGCCTCGACTTGGTTCGGCATAGGCGAAGGGACGCGTATCAAGACCCTCGGCACGGTCGATTACCCGCATTCGCTCGGCGTGTTCTATTCGGCCATCACCGATTACCTCGGCTTCCTCCGCGCGAGCGACGAGTACAAGGTCATGGGGCTCGCGCCCTACGGCGAACCCGAATACTATGACGACCTCAAGAAGGTCGTCTGCATGAACGGCCGCGCGGACTATTCCATCGACCTCTCCTGGATCTCGTGGCACTACCGGCCCGGCTCGCGCCACGGCTATTTCTCCGATAAGTTCCTGAAACGTTATGGACCTCCCCGGAAAAAGGGCGCTGAGGTCGAACAACGCCACAAGAACATGGCGGCATCCGCCCAGAAGTTGCTTGAAGAATCCGTGCTTCAAATCGCCCGCGCGCTGCATGCGGAAACGGGCTCTCGAAACCTCTGCATGGCCGGGGGGGTTGCGCTAAACTGCGCCATGAACGGGCGAATTTTACGCGAAGGCCCCTTCGAGAACATCTACGTCCAGCCCGCGTCGGGCGACGACGGAATCGCGATTGGCGCGGCGTTCCAGCTCCATCACGAAGCCACGGGAGCGCCGCGCGCGTTTGAGATGCATGATGCGCGGATCGGGCCGGAATTTTCGAACGAGGCCATCCGCGCCGCTCTCGACGCGACTGGGCTCGACTACGAGACGCCGGCCGATCTCGAGGAGCGCAGCGCGGACCTCCTCGCCGAAGGCAAGATCGTCGGCTGGTATCAGGGCCGAATGGAATTTGGCCCGCGGGCCCTGGGGTCGCGCAGCATTCTCGCCGACCCGACGCGCGCCGACATGAAAGATCGCGTCAACGATGTCGTCAAGCACCGCGAATCGTTCCGGCCTTTCGCCCCGAGCTGTCTGAAAGAGCGCGCTTCGGAGTTTTTCGAGGGCTGCGCCGATTCCCCGTTCATGTTGTTCGTCTACCCCGTAGCCGAGGCGCATCGGAGACGGCTGCCCGCCATCACCCACGTCGACGGCACCGCGCGCGTCCAGACCGTCGACGCGAACTTGATGCCGCGGTATCACAAGCTGATCTCGGCCTTCGAAAATCGTCGCGGCGTACCGCTGGTGCTCAATACCTCCTTCAACGTCATGGGCGAGCCCATCGTCAACACGCCGGAAGACGCCGTGAAGTGTTATCTCGGGACGGGGATTGACGCCCTCGCGATCGGCGACTGCCTCGCCGTGAAGAAGCAAACATGAATATCCTCATCCCGACGGCCGACTACCCGCCGATCGAAGGCGGAATCGCGACCCTCACGCGGCAGCTTTCCCGCGAACTCGCCGAGTTGGGACACGATGTCACCGTCATCGCACCGTATTTTCCCGGGCAACAGGAATTCGACGACGAAGAGCTGGTTTCCGTGCACCGATATCGCGGCTATGGCCTCGATTGGCTCCGCTTCTTTCCCATGCTCGCCGCCACACTACCAGGCATTAAACGGGCCGACGCGATTCTCGGAATCAACATCGCATACGGCGGCCTCATCGGCATGCTCGCGCGCCGCTTCTTCGGCAAACCCTACGTCACCTTCGCCTACGCCTACGAGTTCCTCAAATTTCGACGCAATCCGATCCTCGCGCCCCTACTTCGCCGCGCCTACAGGCGATCTACGCTCGTCGTCGCAATCAGCTCGTTCACGCGAGACCGGCTCGAGGAATTCGGCGTGCCGGCTAGGCTGATCGAAACGATCCTGCCAGGGGCCACGAAGGTCGAAGCGCAGGGCGCGGAGGAAATCGAGCGCGTGAAGCGGACCTACGATCTCAACGGTCACCGCGTGGTTCTCGCCGTCGGCAGAATGGTCCCGAGAAAGGGCCACACCACGCTGGTACGCGCCATGCCGAAGATCCTCGAGGCCCATCCCAATACTGTGCTGGTCTGTGCCGGGCGGGGACCCTGCATGGCCGAAACGTCACGCCTCGCGGAGACATTGGGCGTTGCGGACCACGTTCGGCTGCCCGGATACGTCCCCGACGACCACACCGCGGCCCTCTACAGCATCTGCGACGTATTCGCCCTCCCGACCGGGCGGGACGCCGGCGGCCAGGTCGAAGGCTTCGGCCTCGTTTTCGCGGAGGCGCATGCACACGGCAAGCCCGTCGTCGCCGGGCGCTCCGGTGGCGTCACGGACGCTGTCATCGACGGGGAAACAGGCCTGCTCGTTCCGCCTGAAGACCCCGAATCGCTCGCGGAATCGGTTGTGATGTTTCTAGACGACCCTGAAAAGGCGGCCCTCTTCGGGAAAAGGGGCAAGGACCGCGTTGAGCGGGAATTGAACTGGCACCATTTCGCGCAGCGCCTCCTCGGGGCCCTCGAGGAGCGCCGATGAGAAGGTTCCGCGTCGCACACGTCATCACGCGCCTATGCAACGGCGGCGCCCAGGAGAACACCTTTCATTCCGTCCGCCTCGCGGACCGCGACCGCTACGAGGTGGACCTCATCAGCGGCCCCACGAATGGCAGTGAGGGGAGCATGGAAGAAACCGTGGAGCGCTCGGGTGTCGCTATACAGCGCGAACCCGCCCTTGTCCGCGAAATCTCACCTCTAAACGATCTAAAGGCTGTGCAGGGACTTACCAAGCGCTTCAAGGAGAAACGTTACGACATCGTGCACACACACACGTCGAAGGCGGGTGTTTTGGGACGGCTCGCCGCCAAGCGCGCGGCCACTCCCATCGTTATCCACACGCCGCACGGCAATATTTTCGACGGCTACTTCTCACCGTGGAAGACGCGACTCTTCGTTGAAGCGGAGCGCGCCGCGGCGAAGTGCACCGACCGCCTCGTCGAGCTAACGCCTGGCGGAGTCGACGAATATCTCGCCCAGGGCATCGGGACCCGCAGCCAATACGCCGTCATCTTCAGCGGGGTCGACATCTCTCCGTACGCGCATGCGATCGAGATGCGCGAAGCGACGCGTGCCGCGCTCGGCGTCGGCCCCGGCGATTTTTTGGTCGGCGGCGTGGGGCGCCTTGAACCCGTCAAGGGATTCACGTATTTTATTGCCGCGGCGCAGCGCATCGCTGAAGCCGACGCCGGGGTGCGTTTCATTCACGCGGGGCAAGGCTCTCTGGAAACCGAGTTGCGCGAGCAGGCCGCGCCCCTGGGCGGCCGGATGACGTTTTTGGGGCGGCGGGACGACGTGCCCGACCTCATGGCCGCGATGGATCTTCTCGTCGTGCCATCTCTTAACGAAGGAATGGGCCGCGTTATCCTCGAGGCCGGGGCCGCGGGGTGCGCCGTGATCGCAACGAATGTGGGCGGCGTGCCGGACATTGTACAAGACGATGTGACGGGGGTATTGGTGCCGCCGAAACGCGCGGGGGAGATCGCCGGGGCCGTTTTGGCCTTAGGCTCCGACCCGCCAAGGCTGCAGGCTATGGGAGAGGCTGCACGGAGATTCGTGATGCCGAACTTTGGCTTGGATCGCATGGTGATGCGCATAGAAGCTATGTACGAAGAGCTAATCGAGGAGAAACGTCTTGAGCCCTGAAGACGAATTCCTCTCGAAACAGCGATTTTTGGTGATTTCGCCCCATGCCGACGACGAGTCCTTCGGGTGCGCCGGCACGATGGCGCGAATCAAGGACCTGGGCGGCGAGGTTTATGTGATCGTGTGTTCCGTGGGCGATCTTAAGCACTACGACGGCACCGAATCGATGGTGACGGGCGCCAGACGCGAAAGTGAATTGAACGAGGTCATGAAGTATCTTAAGGTTGATGATTTCGACGTCCTTTACCGCGACGCGCAAAGCCATCTTCGTCTGGATGCAATCCCGCGCCGCGATCTCATCCACAAGATCGAAGAGGAGAGTAGGCTGTCCTACAACCGGCTACGGCCGACGATGGTGGCGATCTCCGTCTCATCGTACAACCAAGATCACGAGGCCGTGTTTCGCGCGGCCTTTACGGCCGCCCGGCCCGGCGTGCCGGCGCTCAAAGCCTTTCAACCGCTGGTTATCGGTTACAACAACACGTCGCTCTTCTGGAGTCTGGAACGCGAGAAGTTTCATCCCAACTTTTATATCGACATTTCCCAATATCTCGATCGGAAACTGACGGCGCTCTCGATGCACAAATCCAGATGCGCGATGCCATTCACCACTCCAGTGTGCAAAACGTCGAATACACCGCGCGTCTGCGCGGCAGCGAAATCTCAGTCGAAGCCGCCGAAGGCTACATGGTTTTCCGGCATGTCTTGTGACGGCCGGCGACGGCGCGGCCCAAGCTGGCAAATCGGCCTCAGAGTAAAAGGTGCTCTGTTGAAAACCACGAATACGATGTCATTCTGAGCGTTGGCGAAGAATCTCTTGAACCGGAAAAGTCTCTTCTTTGAAGAGATCCTTGCTGGGCTCAGGATGACACGAAGAGGGATTCAACAGAACAGGTAAAAGGCGCAACAATGAGCGACACAAAACTGGTCATCGGGATGCCCGCGGGCTCCCTTGCGGACCCCAAGCGCGGCGGGAGCCTCGTGAACCTCCTCAAGGGCGCGGGCTTCCAGGCACAAGGTTACGACGAGGGCGGCCCGACAAGCTTCCCGCTCAACGGCTTCCTCGTCGGGTGGGACGGGCGGCCACAGGAGTTCGGCGCGCAACTTGCCCTCGGCGAGGTCGACATCGCCATCTCCGGCGAGGACTGGATGCGCGAGCGCACGCTCGAGTTGAAACACGAATACGGCCAGGACATTGAGCTGACCAAGGTACTCTCCCTCGAACGCGGCGAGGTGCGCATCGTCATCATCAAGATCGACGACGGCCAAGAGGACTGCGAGGCGTGGCTCACGGGTCTCCTCTCGGAGAAGAAGCTCGTCTCAATGGTCTCCGAGATGCCGTACATCGCGGTCGAGTGGTTCCAAAACAAGGCCGCCGCGCTCGGCTTCGGCGAATCGCACAAATCGTTCTCGATCCAGAAATACAAGACGCCCCCAAAGATCGACGCGGGACTCGTCGTCTACGAGACGTGGGGAAAGACCGAGGCCAAGGTCAAGCACGGCTCGGTCGATTTCGGCCTGGAGATTACCCAGTCCGGAAACGCGATTCGCAATTACGGCCTCAAGATCGCCGAGGTCGTCATGCGCTCCGAGGCCGGCGTATGGGCCAACCCCGCGCTCAAGCAGGACCCGGAGAAATACGATCTCGCGAAAATGGTCCTGCTCAATCTTTACGGCTCCATCTTCGCCGAACACAAAGTACTCGTAACCTTCAACTGCAAAAAAGACGGCGTCGGCGAAGTCCTCGCCTACCTCGAGAAAAATAAGCTCTTCGGCACGGAGCCCACCATGAACGAGGGGACGAACTACGTGGAATTCAGCATCGAACTCGACGTGCGCGCTACCGATCTCACGCTCGCGAGGGTGCGTTACGAACTTGCCAAGCTCGGCGCGGCGGCGATCGAGACGATCCCCCTCGAATCCTCGATTCCGAGCCTTGACGTCATCGACTTCTAATTCGCCGCGGGGACTCGCCGGCCGGGCGAAAGTTGCAGCTCGAGCGCGACCGTCTCTTTGTTTACCATCAGCCAAATCGTGGCTTCCTCGATGCTCGACGCTTGCTCAATCCATTCCGCCGCCGCCTTCCGGTATTCCTCGACCGTGTATCCGCGCAATAGCCCGTCCCTCGCGAGCCGACGGCCGGCGTCCGTTATGATCTGGGTACACGCCAGCGGCTCGATGCGAAGATATAGGTTCGCGCGTTGTCGAAGCGTTATCCTGGGCGCGGGCGCTTCGGCCAATATTGCCTGCGCAACATCGCGGCTCGTGCTGAACAGAAGACCGTCGCCGTACCAAGCGGCTGTCGGCTCCATCGATGGCCCGCTCATAATCGGCGCGTGAAACACCTCGCTTTCAGCGTCATAGTAGGCGAGCGTTGCGTGCATCGCAGACGATCGCGGCGCCCCGGAGAGCCCTTCAAGATACTCAGTCACCCTCCCCTTGTCGGCATTGACCGTAGCGAAGATCAAGGGAACGGGCGCCATTTCATTCATGTCAAAACCCTGCCAGGTCATCGTGAACCCGGGCCCGGCGGGACCCAGTAGGGACGTTAAGGCTGCTGCGGCGGGCGCCTGCTCGCCATTGGCCTCCCAGTCCTCCCACTGCTCTTCAGACATGACTTCTGACTCGAAAAGCTCGCCGATCGTCAGCCAGAGATCCTTCAGGGGCACGCCAAAGTCGCCCGAGGCCGCGATCGGACCTGCAGCGGGCCGCCGCAATTCCCGCGGCTCCGCGTCGCGCAAGGTCTCTGAGAGCCGCTCCTGCCACTTCGGCCGGAATACGCCCTGGGCCTGGAGGCGCGCCCTGCCGTCGTCTTCGATTCGAATCGCGAAATGCACCGAGCCAAACACGCGGCCGAGCGCTCCGCCGGGGGCCAGCCGGAGAGTGCCCCGCGCATCCTCCGCAGCGGCATCCGCCATCAATCGAGCCACAGCTTCCGCGTCTGTCCGCTCTTCCGGTCTCAACGTTAGCGCCCGGACGAGCGCCTCGCGTGAGGAACTGGCTATCAGCGTCCTCCCTCGCGCGGCGTACCAAATGTCCGCCTCCACGAACTTGCGCAACTTGAGTCCGCCGGCCCAGTCGCCCTCGATCCCAGGCCGCAGCCGAATCATGCGTTGAATCACGCAGCCAACGGTCGTCATGCGCGTGATGTACAGAAGGTCGCTCATCTGGTCCAGGTCGTTTCCCGTGATGATGACATCGCCTCCGACGAGGTTCCGAAGCACCCATTCGGGGAAACCGAAATTTTCGTTGAGAAGTTCGTGTGCGCGGGCCAATCGTGTTGCCTTGGAAACCGACGACCATATCGGGGTGCCTGCCACGCGCTCTCGGTTCAGCATCGCCTGCGGCACAACCAATTGGATGTTTTGATCCAGCGCGATGAACTCGTGTACGGGGTTCGTGTCGCGCGAGACCCATAGGACGAAGGCTATGAATACGACGGCCAGGGCCAAAACGACTCTCAGTGTCCGGTTTCCCTCGCGGCCGGGTCCTCCTGAGAAGCCGCCGGACTGGCCCCATCGCATATATGTGCGCGGCGCTTCGCTCATCGCGTGTCCCGCTTCAGCGTCACCGCCTCGAAGGGGCCGGCCACTCCCTCGCCCTGCGGGAAGCTTAGATGCATTCGTCGCGCACCTGTCTCGAACACGATCGAGGGTCCCGCGGACACGATCGAAGCTTCGCGAAGCGCTCCGCCGCGCGTCCGCCAGTCTCGAAGAACGGTCTGAAGGTCCGCGAGGCCGATCGTTTCAGCACGACGATACAGCCGGGACACATGATTGATGAGGCCGTGCGACCGGTCGATCGCCGGTCGCCTTTCCTCCCGGGCTAAAAGCAGCCCGTCTACACTTCGGCGGACAACCGGGCGGTCACCAAACTCGATTACCGCCGCATCGGACAGCGAAGGGCCGGCGACGAGAATCCGGTATCCGCATATACCCTCCGCGGCCATGAGCGCCTCCAGTGCGTCCTCGAGGCGCACCTCCGAAGCGAGCACCGATCGCACCACAAATCCGACCGGGGGCGAATTCAGACTGGGCCGGCCCAGATCGGGCGCGGGCTCAACACAGACGACAAGCCCGGCATCGTTCATGCCCGAAGACACGCCGACATCCCACGGATGTCCTACCGCAACGTAAGCGCGTCCCTTCTCCGGGTGCACGTCAATCACCAATGGCGAAGCTGTCTGCGATCCTCCCAGCACATGAGCCACCAGGAGCCCATCGGATCCCGCGCGCTCTTCCGTCACGGCGAAAAGCGCGCCCTGCGGTCCGGCTAATTCCGTTAAATCGTTCGCGAGGTATGGGGCCGCATGAAGCAGCCATATCGCGAGAAACGGAAGCCCGGCCCCATCCGCAAGCCCTTGTAGTTCCTCCATATCGGATGCTGCGAGTCCGCGCATCAAAGGGCGCGCTTCGTTCGCCAGCTCAGCGAGCGCGAGCGGCGCCGGATCGACCACACGCCGCGCGAGGTTCCACAGCCCCAAATCGGTGGCGATCGAGCCGTCCCGAATCGGCGTAAGCACGCGCTGCTCATAGGCCTGTCGAATTGCCTCACCGAGCGCCAGCCCGCGCTGGTAGCCCCGCTGGTACGGCGACCCCGTCAGCATCACCCGCGCGCCCCCGCCGAAGGACTCGACGCCTTCCGGCGACACGAGGGACAGGCGCGGGGGCACGTGCTCGCCACGCGACATCAGTTCTGAAATCCCCTCGTATAGCCACTCGGCCGCGAAAGGGCCGAACAGCGTCTGAGCATTCTCGCCGGTCGCGGCGCCGAAGGAGCTTGCGGGGATAAACGTCACAAGCGCGCCGTTCGCCGGGCCCACCGTAAACTGAGCGCCATAGCCCCGGGCACGGGCCCGTTTGCGTAATTCGAGCCCAATCTCGGAGAACACGACACCAGGCACGAAGGCCATCAGGAGATCGTTAATCTCCAAGGTCTGGAACACGGCCTCGCTCGGATAAAAGCTGTCAGCGATCGACAATGGAAGTTTCCGCAATGAGTAGCCCATGTGCAGTGGGAAATCGCGGCACTCGATCGTGTTGGACACGATCTTTACGCGCTCCGCAAACGACTCGCCGATTGACGCGGCCAAGTCCCAATCCCGCATCTTCTTCGGATTTGCGCAGACTTGATCCCCCGAAGCCCCGTTCAAGAAAAAGGCCACCATTCCCGAAACGGACATGTCTTCAAGCGAATCGCAAAATCGTCCCGGAAAGTCTGCCGATAAGGCGAAGGCGTGCCGATCGGAAACGGTGGACGGCGTCGCGGCGAAGTTCGCGATGATGGCGATGGGTGTCCCGTCTGAATCCTCGACTCGCACCACGCCGAGTTGCGTGTCTCTCTCGCCGTCCTCGGCGAAGGCGTTCCGCGTAAGCGAGAGCTCCTCGGAAACCGCGTAGCCTATGACGGCCCGCTTCCGGCCATCGTAGGCCGCGCGCATCGCCTCGCTGAAATGCCGCGCCGTCTCCTCCAAAAACTCCGGCATAAAGCGTCCCGACCGCTTCCGGTCGAGCCATGACGCGTTCAAGCCCCCAGGCCCGCTATGTGTGTGCGTGGCGGTAAGAATAACCTGGTGGTCCGGGACATCGCCCGGCACCAGATCCAGCACACTTTCCCGCAAGGCCGCCGAAATTGAATGCAGGTCCGCTGACACCAAGAACAGTCGCGTGTCGCCCTTCTCGAGGTAGAGCGCGCGCACCCACAGCGGGTCGTGCGTCTCCACAGCGCCGCGGCCCATCCGCCATGCGTAGCCGTCCAGCGGCGTGCCCGGCTCGACGGCAAGCTCGACCTTCGCGGCGCCGGCCTCGAGGGCATCCACCGTTCCCGGGAACGCCACAAAAAGGCACACGACTGCCTTCAGATAGAATCGAAAAAACAATCCCCTAGACATCCGCTGTCGCGCGCCATTATTGGCGCGAATCCCCTGGAGGCATCGCCCGGACGGAGAACCTCGCCCGGGCCTCCATCGTACTCCCCCAATAGATCGCAGTCAATTCGCGCGCACGTTCTCGCACCGTCCACGGGCGGATAGGGCTTGAAATCGCGATTTCGGCCTGGTATGCTCTGCCGAGAACAAAGGTAGAACCTTTTGTTTAATTCGATGCATAACGCGTATCTGCTACTCCCACTCCTCCTTCTGGAGGATCGCAGGTCCTTTATGCCTCGAATTACCTAATCGACAATCCCGGAAGGGTTTTCATAGAGGCCCCGGACCTGATGGTCCGGGGCCATTTTTGTTCGTCCGGCAGGATGCCATCGCGCACCACGCCCGCACCATCGGCTACGACCTCGCCCCCGGAGAAGTCGACGCAGTCTACCTGTGCTTCATCCAGGCCGCCGACGAGGCCGAAGCCGCCGTGCCCGAACACGAGGTCAACGCGATCATCGAAGAAGTCGCGAGCAAAGCGCCTGCCGTCTGCTAGACCCACGCGCCCGGGGGGGGAGATCGCCCCGGGCGCCTCTTCTTAACCACAGATGAACACCGATTCTGATCGAATACTGCTCCAAAGGTCCATAGATCGTCATTTCGGGGAAGGCGCAGGCCGACCGTGGCAATCTCTTCGACAGAACGCCACGATGCCTGCAGGGCGCCCCATATCAGCGCAGAGGCGCATGAAGACATCGCAATGTTTTACATCAATTTGACACTTCGTGATCGTCTTTCCCGTAAGCTTCAATGGTATCGCTGGCTCTAGACATTTACCGAGAGGAGGGGCATATGAAACGCAACATAAGGGTAGGGCTCACTATATTGTACCTATTGGGCGGAACTGTCTCGGCCCACGATGAAGTTTCTCTCCGAAGCATCTCGGTTTCCGGAACCGTCGAAACCAAAACGGCGCCGGACCAGATCGTGTGGAGAATAACCCTGACTGACACGGACAAGGATATGCGCAAGGCCAAAGCAAGAAATGATGCGAAGATCGAGTCGGTAATCGCGCTTCGCGAGAAACTTGATGTGGGCGACGAAGATATTGCGACGGGTAGTGTCAATATCCGCCGGGAATATGAGCGCGATCAGCATGGGGACCGAGGCGACTTCAAACACTTCCTTATCAGTCGTAGCGTCACTATCCGTCAGCGCGACCTCAAGCGATTTGACGAGTTTCTGGATGCCCTCGTTTCCAGCGCGGAGATGGACGTGGGTTTCAGTTTTGATTCGTCACGCATTCATGAGATACGCGCCGAGACACGGCTGAAGGCACTGCGGGCGGCCAAAGATAAGGCTGAGGCCTTGGTCCAAGTTGTCGGATCCAAGCTCGGACGGGTCCTAACGATCGACGAGTATGCTCAGGGTAGACGTTGGCAAAGTCCAGCCTCCAATATGATGGTCGTTCAAAGTAGACCGAGTGTCGATCTTGCCTCAGAGAAGTTCGTTCCTGGTGCAATGAGTGTACAGGTGACGGTTTATGCTACGTTTGAGATTTTATAGCCGCAAGGAATAAGGAAAGGAACTGCCAACCACTGCGTCGAGCGAACGCGGACAAACCGCGCCGCTGAGCGCTAACGTTTGGCGACCTGGAGCGCGCGTTGCTTCGCGAGGGCAATGTCCCAGCGTCGGCGATGGGCATAGCGTGCTGGAGCCGGTGGTGGCTCGTTACCGCGACGGGGCCCGCTGCTGAGCTTGCCGCCGCTTTCAATTCGGCCCTTTGAAGAACAACTCGCCACGGCTCAGACGGATGACACGGATCGATACCTTTTTTTAACCACAGATGAACACAGATAGACACAGATTCAGATTGTCTGTGTCTATCTGTGTTCATCTGTGGACAAAAAATCGAAAGGCAGATGACCCAGAGTTCATGTAGAAGGCCATGCCCCGAATCCGGCCCGAAAAACCTGAAGACATCGCCGCTATCCACGTGGTAAACGAAGCGGCTTTTCCCACGCGCGCC
>JASJYE010000303.1 GCA_030123645.1 Candidatus Hydrogenedentota bacterium
CACGCTTCGCTCGCAATGACACGGTGGGGTGATCCATTCCGGTGAGCTATCCGGGTTAGTCCGACTGAGAGAGCATGTTCTGCCGGCATGGCGACGTATTTCATGCGAGAATGCGCTTCAATGCGTCGATTAGCCGATCGATTTCGTCGTCGGTGCCGACGGTAATCCTGAGCGCGTTTTCTAATCGCCGGTGCTCGAAATAGCGCACGTAGATCCCGTCCTCACGGAGGCGCTGGAAAATTTCTTTCGCGGAGGGCGCGCCGTCCCATTGCGCGAGCACGAAATTCGCCTGCGACTCGGGGACGGTGAAGCCCAAGGCCTGCAAGCCCTCGATCAGGCGGCCGCGTGTGGCCCGCACCTTGGCCACGTTTGCCTCCATGTGCGCGTAATCGCCCATGGCGGCGACGGCGGCGGCTTGGCTGAAGGCGTTTAGGTTATAGGAGTCTTTCGTTTTAAGGAACTCGCGGACGATCTCGGGCCTTGCCACCGCCACGCCCACACGCAGCCCTGCGAGACTGAAGGATTTCGAAAAGGTCCGCATCACAATCGCGTTCTCGTGGCGTTTGGGGAAGTCCATGCAGTCGTCATCGGCGAAATCGACGTAGGCCTCGTCAATCACCACGAGACCGTCAAAAGATTCGCAAAATCGTTCCACCTCCGCGCGAGGCGGGCAGGCGCCACTCGGCGGGTTGGGCCGCGCGAAAAAACACAGCCGCGCTGATTCGCTAAAAAATGTCTCCGGAAGCTGAAACCCCTCGTCCAGTTCGACGCCCTTATAGAGCGCGCCGTGCAACTGCGCCAGGGTCTCGTAGATGACATAGGTCGGATAGACCGACAGGACCGTGTCGCCGGGGTCGACAAAGGTCCGCAAGACCATCGCGAGGAGCTCGTCCATCCCGTTCCCGGCGAAAACCCAGTCCGCGCCGTCGTAGCCGTAGCGCTCCGCACAGACGCACCGCAACTCCTCCGACAGCGCATCGGGATACCTGCGCATGGCGTCGGCCGGAAGCGCGCGCAGGGCCTCGAGCACCTTCGGCGACGGCGGATAGGGATTTTCGTTCGTGTTCAGCTTGACGACCTTCGGATCCGCCGGCTGCTCACCCGGGACGTAGCCCTCGACGTCCCGCAAGATCTTGCGGCCAAACTTCATTGCCTCATCTCGATGGCCCGCGCGTGCGCTGTGAGCCCCTCGGCCTTCGCAAGCCGCATCACGTCCCCGCCAACCTCTTTCACGCGCTCCGGCGTATAGGAAAGCACGCTAGAGACCTTGCGGAAATCCTCGGCGGTCAACGGCGAGGCAAAGCGCGCCCTCCGCCCCGTCGGGAGAATGTGGTTTGGCCCAGCGATATAGTCCCCCAGCACCACCGACGTCGACTCGCCCAGCATGATCGAGCCGGCGCTGGTGATCCGGTCATAGACATAGCGCGGGTCCTGCGTGTAAATCGCGAGGTGCTCCGGGCCGATCAGGTTGGACAATTTCGCCGCCTCGTCCAGGTCGCGCACGACGATCATCGCGCCGTTCGCATTCAGCGCTTTTTGAATGATGTCCTTACGCGAAAGCGATCCGACCTCGTCATCCAGCGCGACGGCCACGCGCTCGCACAGATCTTCCGAAGTGGCGATCAGAATGCTCGTCGTCTCCTCGTCGTGCTCGGCCTGCGCCAGCATCTCCCCCGCAACCAGCCTGGGATTGGCGCTATCGTCCGCGATCACCGTGACCTCCGACGGCCCGGCCTCGGTGTCGATGTCCACCACGCCGCGCACAATACTCTTGGCCGCAGTGACAAAGGTGTTTCCAGGACCCGTGATCTTCAAGACCTGCGGAATCGTTTCCGTCCCGTACGCCAGCGCCGCGACGGCCTGCGCGCCCCCGATGCGGAACACCCGCGTCGCTCCGGCAATTTTCGCTGCGGTCAACACGGCCGGATGAATCCCGCCCTCGTAGGACGGCGGCGACACCATGACGATCTCCCCGACCCCCGCGACACGCGCCGGCACGATATTCATTAGGACGGACGACGGATAGAACGCTTTGCCCCCAGGCACATACACGCCCACGCTTTCGATTGCGGAGATGCGCTGGCCGAGAATCGTGCCGTCTTCGAGTTCTTCCTCCCAGGACTCGCGGAGGTTTTTCGAATGAAAACGGCGGATATTGTCGTGCGCGCGTTCGAGAGAACGAACTAGATCGGGGTCCACGTCTTTCGCCGCAGCCGCAATCTCGTCCGGCGCGACCTCAAAGCGTTCCGGCGATAGGTCTACACCGTCGAAGCGTTTCGTGTAGTCTGCAACCGCGTCGTCGCCAAGTTCCCGCACCGCGTTGACGATGGCACGCGTCGCGTCGATCTTCTGCGCGATAACGCGGTCCGCTTCCGTATCATGTTTGAGACGGAGGAGATGGGCAGCCGTGCTGTCAAAGTCGGCGTCGCTCAATACGGTGATGTTGTTCATCTCGCCGCGGCCCTCCGGCTATCCCCGCTTCCGCCGGATGTCGGCGCCGAGGCTCGCGAGCCGCTCCTCGATCCGCTCATAGCCGCGGTCGATGTGATACACGCGCGACACCATGGTCTCGCCCCTGCTCGCGATCAGCCCGGCGATGATGAGCGAGGCGCTCGCACGGAGGTCCGAAGCCATCACAGGTGCGCCGCTCAACGAGGACACGCCGCGAATGACCGCGCTGTTACCCTCTACCTCGATGTCCGCGCCCATCCGCGACAATTCCGCAACCTGCATGAAACGGTTCTCAAACACGCATTCTTTGATGATGCTCGTCCCCTGGACCACGCACATCAACGCCATAATCTGTGCCTGCAAGTCCGTCGGAAATCCCGGATACGGCCCGGTGGATACGTCCACCGCCTTCAATCCATTCGGCGCGGTCGCCCGGATTTTCGAGCCACTGACCTCAATCTCCGCGCCCATCTCCCGCAACTTATCCACAAACTGCTCCAAATGCTCCGCGTTCGTGTTACACGCGGTCACGTCCCCGCCCGTCGCCAACCCGGCGATCAAAAACGTACCCGTTTCGATGCGGTCTGCAATCACCTCATGCTCAGTCCCGCTAAGGCTGTCCACACCGACAATGGTAATCAGGTCGGTGCCTGCGCCGGAGATCTGCGCGCCCATCGAGTTTAAGAATTTGGCGAGATCCACGATCTCCGGTTCGCGGGCCACATTGATCAGCCGCGTGACCCCATCGCCCAAGGTCGCTGCCATCAACAAATTCTCCGTCGCCCCGACGCTCGGGTAGTCCAGGCCGACATTGGCGCCCTTCGGCCGGCCCTTGGCCACCACATACCCGTCCTCTATGCATATCGACACGCCCAGCGCCTCAAAGCCTTTCAGATGAATGTCGACGGGCCGGGAGCCGATTGCACAGCCTCCGGGCAAGGAGACCCGCGCCTCGCCGAAGCGGGCCAGCATAGGCCCCAAGATGAAAAAAGAAGCGCGCATTTTGCGCACGAGCTCGTAGGGGGCCTCGCGCGATTCGGCCGTTGTGGGGTCTAAGGTCATCGACTGTCCCGTAAAGTCGACCCGGACACCAATCTCGGTCAAGACCTTGTCCATCGAAAATACGTCATGCAGGCACGGGACGTTGTGTAAAACACACGGTTCCTCAGCAAGCAGCGACGCCGCCATCAAGGGGAGGACCGAGTTTTTCGCGCCACGAATATTAACGCTGCCCCGGAGAGGATTACCCCCGCGAACGAGAATCTGATCCATGAACGTTTCCTCGTTATCCCACCTGGCGCTTCGCTCAAGCCACCGTTACAACTACGTGAAGAAGTGAAGCCAACAAATCTTACTGCGTGCCCGGCTTGGACGCACGGTCGTGCCCGCCGCTATCGCTTCGTCCCCCG
>JASJYE010000033.1 GCA_030123645.1 Candidatus Hydrogenedentota bacterium
CGGCGTCCCCGATAGCAATCTTGATGTTATTGATCCGCCGATTTTCAAGCAGAAGGTGGCGCTGGGCGAGGATCAGGCCATCGGCGCACACAACGAGCCCCAGCGAATAGCCCGCACGGCGATTAATCTGGCCCCTCGAATTGGTGATCTCCAGCGAGTAACGTAAGACGCATATGGCCGGAGTGAGCGTTTCGTGTGCCTCCTGGATGGCCGCGCGCGAGAAGCCGTCCGGCCCTACAAGGGCCGGGACGTCCGCAGCGAACGCGATACAAGGAAGCGTTATGGCAAAGGCGAAAATCAGCCTACTCATCACTGGCCCTTCCCTCTTCAGCGTCGGAAGCGTCATCATCGTCCGACGCGCTCTGTTCCACGAGAATAAATAGCGTCAGCTGCGCGCGTTTCACAGTCAACAACACGAGGCGGGCTTCATCCTCGATAAGAGCCGCGTAACGCCGCTCGAAATCCTCAAGGTCGACCACATCCTCTTCATCCACCTCAAGAATGATGTCGCCCTGGAGCAGTTCGGCGTTGTAGGCCAGACCGCCCGCTTGGATGCCCGAAACCACCACCCCTTGCTTAGAGGTCAACTGTCCCCGGCGAATCACGTCCGGCGTCAGCTCGGAGATCGTGCATCCCCATTCAGAAAACTCGTTTTGATCGCCCTCCAATTCGCTCTTTTCGACCGTTCTCACGGTGACATACAGCTCTTCGTCACCCCGCAAGATCGTCAGCTCGACCGGTTCACCCACGGGCAGGTCCGCCACTAGCTTGCGCACTGCGGGCAGGTCTTCAATGAAGCGCGCATTCGTCGGCGCCCCATCAATCGCCAGCAGGATGTCACCTGGGCGGATGCGTGCCGCGTAAGTTGGCGACAATGGGTCGACATCGCCGATAAGCACACCTTTTCGCGCGCTGTCGTCCGTAAAGCGCATCATTTCCTGAAACGCGACTCCTATCGTGCTACGCGTGACGCTTCCATGCTCGATGATCGCGGCGATGACTTCTTTCGCGATATCGATAGGGATCGCAAAACCCACGTTGTCCGCGCCGCTCAGCTTTCGCGTGTTAATACCGACGACCTCTCCGCGCAGATTGACCAGCGGACCCCCGCTGTTTCCGGGATTAATCGCGGCATCGGTCTGTATCCAGTTGTTATACGGCGCGCGTTTTGCCCCGAGCGCTTCGAGGTTTCGATCGGTCACACTGACGATGCCCAAAGAAACCGATCGTGCAAGGCCATGCGGGCTGCCCAAGGCGAGGACCGTCTGCCCGGCCTTCAATGTGCTCGAGCGTCCAAGCTTTACATAAGGCAAGTCGGTGCGGTCCGTGATGAGCTTCAGGATCGCGATATCCGTGTACGAGTCTGTCCCGACCACCTCCGCTTCAACCTCGTCCTTATCGAAGAGGACACAGCGTACGTAATTGCTATTTCCCGCGACGTGTTCATTCGTGACGACGTAACCGTCCGGGCTGATAATGAACCCGCTGCCAATGAGCGAGACTTCACGGCGTTCGCCGCGCCGAAAGACCTCTTTCACCGGACGGACATGTACCAACGCCGGCGCGACCTTCATTTTCGCGCGAATAACGCTGTTCGTCGTGCCGAGACCTCCCGTCACGCAGCCGCTGAGCAAGATCCCCGCGGCAATTACAAGCCCCACATAAGCTCTCAAGTAGCGTCTCCTGACATTGATCGGCTTTTTACCCTACATCCTCTAATTATAGACGACAGAATGCTGCCAAAAGAAAGCGGGCCCCGACAGGCAAAGCGCGCTGTTATCACTGTGTCCCCTAAACCAAGATCAAGGCCACGCCGATCATAGCCACCCTTACATTGACACACTCTTCCAGTCCCCAGAGGAGGACCGGGCAGGCATATTCTTGCCGCCGCCCCCCCGCCCCTGGGTCCGCGGCGAGCGAAGGAAACAGGGCCTTTCAGGGCCTTTCAGGGCCTTTCAGGGCCCTTGAGAGGCTCAAATTGGGGACGGACGCAAATATAGATTGGAAATCGCGCTACTTTTTGTTATACTGATTGTACAGTGGGGGTATATTCTTTTCTTTAAGCCCTTTAGCGCTGCAGGTTTATGGAAAACACACGCGCGTCGCACGCGCCAGTAGGGGGATATATTTTGTTTTCCTTCCTTCGGGCTATCCCTGGTCTGTTCTCACATGATATGGGGATAGATCTAGGCACGGCCAACACTCTTGTATACGTAAAAGGGCAGGGGATTGTGCTCAGCGAGCCCTCCGTCGTGGCGATTGACCGCGATCGCCATGATGAAATTCGCGCCGTCGGGAGCGAGGCCAAGAGCATGATCGGTCGAACCCCGGGGAACATTATCGCGATACGGCCAATGAAAGACGGCGTGATCGCCGACTTCGAGGTCACCGAGGCGATGCTCCGCTATTTCATGCAAAAAGTCCACAACCGCCGCCGCCTCATCACACCGCGCGTGGCGATCAGCGTCCCCTCCGGGATCACCGGCGTCGAGAGGCGGGCGGTGATCGAGAGCGCGCGGAACGCTGGCGCGAAGCAGGTCTCGCTGATCGAAGAGCCCATGGCTGCCGCCATCGGCGCAGGGCTGCCCGTCCACGAGCCGCAGGGCTGCATGATTGTCGACATCGGCGGGGGAACCACCGAAGTGGCCGTGATCTCCTTAGGCGGGATCGTGTTTTCGAAATCCGTCAAAGTCGCAGGAGACGAACTGGACGAGGCGATCATCCAGCATCTCAAACGGACCTACAACATGATGGTCGGTGAACGCACCGCCGAGGAGATCAAGATCCAGATCGGCTCCGTATTTCCCCTCAAAGAAGAGATGGAAATGCAGGTCAAAGGACGCGACCAGGTTATGGGCCTGCCCAAGATCCTGACGATCACCTCCGAGGAAATCCGCGAGGCCCTTCGCGAGCCCGCGAGCGCGATCGTCGACGCCGTCCGCGTTACACTCGAACGGACTCCGCCGGAACTTTCCGCGGACATCGTCGATCGCGGTGTCGTGCTCGCTGGAGGCGGGGCGCTCCTCCGCGGCCTCGATCAATTGATCTCAAAGGAAACCGGTTTGCACGTCACCGTGGCTGAGGACCCGCTCACCGCTGTCGTGCTAGGCACGGGGAAATTTTTGGAATTTAGGAACCACAAAAACGGTAAGTTTTAGGTTTTGACCATTGCACGGCGCATAGGTGAACATCGCCCCCTCGTCGTATTTGGCACTCTGGTCTTTCTCTCACTCGCATCGCTGGCATCGGGAACCCGTGGGGGAACGCTCGGAGAAGGCATCCGCACCGTGGTCGGCGTGACCTCGATGCCATTCCTTGTTGCCGTCGATAGGATTGAGAACCGCTATGAGCACGTGACCGGGCTGATTTTCTTCTACGACGAAATGCGCGCCTCCACGCGGGAGATGCAGCAGGAAATCGCAGATCAGCGACAGCAGATCGCCGAAGGTACAGAGATACGCGCCGAAAACGAGCGGCTCCGCAAGATGCTCGCCTTCCGACGGATACATCCCCGTTTCACCTTGATGCCGGCAGAAGTCATCCAGCACGCCAGCGGCAGTCTGACGATCGACCGGGGCTCGGTCCATAACGTGCGCGAGTCGATGGGCGTCATCAGCCCTAAGGGAATCATCGGTCTGATCACGCACGTCGGCCCACTGACCTCAAACGTTGCGACCTTACAAAGCCCGGACTGCAAAGTGGACGCCATGGTGAAGTGGAATCGCGTTCGGGGCCGAGTCAACGGCAGCGGCAACGATCTCAGCGCCCTCTGCACCCTGGACTACATAGACCTGAAAGACAAAGTGCGCGAAGGCGACGAGATCGTCACGAGCCCCCACAGTGTGTTTCCGAGCGGTTATCCCATCGGGATAGTGGATGGCAATCCACCACCACCAAAAGAAGGACAGCTCTCTCAATCGGTGGGCGTTCTGCCGTCGGCCGATCCCTTTCGGGTCGATGAGGTCTTCGTGCTGCTGAGCACTACGATGGATGTGAAGGAACTCGAGGCCAACATGGCGTCCCACTCGCCGGCAGAAAGGGTCTCGGACCTCATCGACACGGAGACCATTCAGGAACGGCTGGCGCCGTAAACGGCACGTAGAACTCACGCCCTATCGAAGGACGTACATCGATGCGAACGAACATTCTCTGGGCCATCCTGGTCGTGATCACAGCGCTTATCGAGGCGATATGGCCTTACACCTTGCGAATCCAGGCTGTCGTGCCCCAACTCGTTCTCCTGCTCGTTGTGTATTTCGCTATCACCGAGGGTGAAGAGCGTGCCATGTTCACCGGGCTGCTGGGCGGCATCTTCAAGGACGTTGCCGCGGACGCCGCCCTGGGCCACCACGTGCTCTGTCTCGTAGTCGTCGGCTATTTCGTGGGCGCCATGTCGAAGCGCCTCATCACGGACAATCCCGCGGTGAAAGCGGGCGCCGTTTTTTGCGCAAGCGTAACGCACAGCATTCTCTACATTGCGGTGGACTACATCCAGCGAGCCGATGCGGGCAACGTATACGCCTTGTTCGCCACCGTCTTCCCCCAAGCGTTTTACACCGCGCTGATGACACCGGTCCTATTTCTCGTGCTTTCGTACGCGCCCATGCCACAGCATCGCAGGGCACACCAATCATGACTTTAGAGCGTAGCGACAATTACGAGGGCCTCGACGGCCGGATCAGGACCGTGGCCCTCACGCTCGCGCTCGCCTTTCTCGTCCTGGGCGCCCGGCTATGGGAATTGCAGGTGCACAGGGGGGCGGAGTTCAGCGGGAAATCCGACCGAAACAGCCTTCGAATCCAACGATTAGAAGCCCCCCGGGGGACTATTGTCGGGCATGACGGTGTCGTTCTGGCCGACAATCGGCCCGCGCGTGACTTGATGTTTGTCCCGGCGGACTGCGATGTCGCCCCTGAGATCGTTTGCCGCCGGCTCGAAGAGATTTTGGGCATCGACGCCGCCGCACTGATGGAGGAGATCGAAGAGGCCATAGCGACTAAGCAGCCCCATAAGCAAATCCTGATTCGAAGAGACGTGCCCTCGAGTATTTCGGCACGTGTTGACGAATACGCCTATGCCCTTCCGGGAGTGTTTACTGTCGTACGGCCCATACGCCGCTATGCCTACGGAAAGACCGCCGGACAGCTACTCGGTTATCTGGGCGAAATCAACAAAAGCGAGCTCGAGCTTCAGAATCTGGGCGAAATCGACAAAAGCGAGCTTCAGCACTCCGAATTCCCATACCAGTTGGGGGATCTCATTGGGCGCTCCGGCCTCGAACGCCGCTACGAGAAGACCCTACGCGGCAAAGAGGGCAAGATGATGGTGACGCGCTACGCGGTGGGCGTGCCCCAAATACGGACCGATCTCCACGGCCAGCCGCATGTGGAGAATCTCGTCGACAGCTACGGGCATAATCTGCGCGTCGAATCTGAGATACGGGAACCCATCCCCGGAAAGCAGTTGGACATTACGCTCGATATTGCGTTGCAGGCCAAGGCCGAGGAATTGCTCGATGGAGAGGAAGGCGCCATCGTGCTCCTCAACGCCGATACGGGCGCCCTGCTCGCCCTGGCCAGCAGCCCCGGCTACGACCCGAGCATCTTCGTCACGCGAAGTGGCAACCGCAAGCGCATTGAGGCACTCACAGAGAAGCCAAACCGCATGATCCACCGCGCCTATCAAGAAGTCTATGCCCCGGGCTCCGTATTCAAGCTACTGCTCGCCGCCGCCGCGCTCGAAGAAGGCATCATCGATCCCTCGACAACGCACTATTGCCCCGGCAAGTTTCGCATTACGCCAACCGGCCGCACATGGCATTGCTGGAAACGCTACGGCCACGGCGAAGTAAACGTCGTGGACGCCCTCGCATACTCCTGTGACGTTTTCTTCTACAATGTTGGACTGAAACTAGGCGTGGACAAAATACACCGCTGGGCAGAGCGCGCGGGCCTCGGGCGGAAGACCGGGCTGGATCTCCCCGGCGAAGTCCCAGGCCTCGTTCCATCACGCCAGTGGAAAGAAGATCTTCTGAGGCCTGCACACCGCAACGAACCGTGGGAGTATCGCTGGTATCCAGGCGACACGGTTAACCTGGCGATAGGACAGGGCGCAACGGCCACCACGCCGCTCCAGAACGCGATCCTGATGGCTGCCATTGTAAACGGGGGCCGCCGTGTCCAGCCCCATGTGAACAGTAAATCCAAAGTGACCATTTCAGAACCTTTTGTGAGCGAGCACACCCTAGAGATCGTCCGTCGCGGGTTGCGCAAGTGCGTGGAGAAGGGCCCCCCGGCGCCGACCGGGACCGGGCACCGAGCGTACATCGAAGGCTTCGACATTATTGGCAAGACAGGCTCCTCGCAAAATGTGAGCCTCAGCCAGCACGAAAAGTATGAAAGCGAGGAGGACATTCCCAAAGAGCTCAGAGACCATGCATGGTTTGTCGCGGGCGTCTTGGATAGGGAACCCCGAATCGCACTGTGCGTCCTGGTGGAGCATGGCCACCACGGAAGCTCGGTGGCCGCGCCGCTTGCCAAGACGCTCATCGAGTTTTTCTATGCTTCCAGGGGCAGCACGCCCGGCCTCAAAGTCGCCAGAGAAGTAGGAGGCATGTCCCCGTGAGCCTCGCGACCACCAGCAACCTAAGAGGTGCGCACATACGCGCCTTCAACGCCCGCAACATCCGGCGCACCGATCTCTGGCTCGTGTTATGTGTCAGTGCCCTGGCGATCATCGGCTTCCTCGTTCTGCTGAGCGCGAATCGCAGCGCATCCACGACTTCGGCCTTCCACATCAAGCAGGCAATGTTTTTCGCAGGGGGTTGCGGGGTCGCCCTCTTCATTTCCTGCTTCGATCACCGTTTCCTTGTGTCCATAGGCCCTATGATCTATACCGTGTTCATAGCCTTACTCCTATCCGTCCTCTTCATCGGCGCCGAGGTCAGGGGCGGCCAGCGCTGGCTGCATTTCGGCCCCTTCGGATTCCAACCCTCCGAGTTCACCAAACTCGCCCTCGTACTCACGCTTGCATGGTACTTCACCACAATTGGTCCGAAAATTGAGCGGCTTCCTTATTTTCTGCTCGCGTTCGCGATCGGAGGCCTGCCCGCCTATCTAATCTTCAAGCAACCCGACCTGGGCACCGCCGCCACGCTCGGCCCCATCACCGTGGCGATGCTTTACATCGCCGGCTGCAAACGCTGGCACCTTGCCGCTATAGTTATTCTCGCACTGGCCGCGGTCCCAATCGCTTGGGGCCAGTTGGAGGACTACCAGAAAAAACGCGTAATGACAATCGTCGACCCCAGCGCAGATCCCCAAGGTTCGGGCTATCACACGATTCAGAGCATGATTACCGTGGGCAGCGGCGGTCTGACCGGGAAGGGTTACATGGCCGGCACACAGACCTACTTGAGTTACTTGCCCGAGCACCACACCGACTTCATCTTCTCGCTGCTGGCCGAAGAGTTCGGTTTCGTCGGGAGCGTTACGGTGTTGCTTCTGTTTCTGTTCCTCTTTTTCCGTGGGCTGCGCCTGGCCCGGAACAGCACCGACATGGCCGGATCCCTTCTTGCCGTGGGGGTCGTCACTTTACTCACTTTTCACGTTTTCGTCAATGTCGGTATCACCATCGGCATCCTGCCGGTCACCGGCCTGCCCCTCCCGTTTTTGAGCTATGGCGGATCCTTTTATCTCACCGTCATGGCCTCGATTGGTATTCTATTGAGCGTGAACGCCCGCAGAGGCATGTTCGACTATCTGGAACGTCCAGGGACTTCGTCGTTCCAAGGCTAAAGTTGGAGAAGCAATGAACGAATTCATCATAAACGTCAGCCCACTTGAGACCCGCATCGCACTACTCGAAAACAAGCGTCTCGTCGAGTTGACGGTGGAGCGCGAGGAGCAACGCAGCCTCGTCGGGAACATCTACAAAGGCCGGGTCGACTCAATCGTCCCCGGGATTCAGGCCGCCTTCATCGACATAGGTCTCGAGCGAAACGGTTTTCTTTATGTGGGGGACATCGCCGGCGCCGAGGGTACGGGCGACTTCGAATTCGAAGATAACGAGCGCCCTCAACAGGCACGGTCCCGTGGCAAGAGGCGTCAGAGCATCGAGAAGGTACTCAATAAGGGACAATCGATCATGGTCCAGGTGCAAAAAGACACCCTCGGGACCAAAGGAGTGCGATTAACCAACTACGTTACCCTGCCGGGCCGCTACGTCGTGTTGATGCCGACGGTGCAGCACATAGGCGTTTCACGCAAGATCGAGGACCCAAAAGAACGCGATCGCCTCAAGAGCACCCTGCGCGCGTTCCGGCGCAACCGCAAATACGGGCTGATTATTCGTACGGCAGGTGAAGGAAAACCCAAAGAGGAAATTATCGCTGACCTCAAGTACCTCAACAAGGCCTGGGACAAGATCAAACACAAAATGGAACGGGGCAAGAAAGCGGCTCTCCTCCACGAGGACCTCGCTCCCGTGCTGCGGGCAGTCCGCGATACCTTCACCGAAGACATCGGACGATTAACCATTGATGATCAGGCCGTATATCAGGACATCTTGGAATTCCTCGACCTCTACGCGCCCAGGCTGAAACGCCGTTGCCGCTATTACTCCGGCAAGCGGCCTTTATTCGATAAGATGGGGCTCGAAGATGAAATCGAAAAGGCATTGCACCGTAAGGTAACGCTGAAAAGCGGCGGACATATTTTCATCGACATGACCGAGGCGCTTATTGCCATCGACGTCAACACAGGAAAATTCACAGGCAAGCGGCGGCTCGAAGACACAGTGTTCAAGACGAACATCGAAGCCGCAGAAGAAATCGCACGCCAGATGCGTCTACGGGACCTTGGCGGAATTATCGTGGTCGATTTCATCGACATGGAACTCGAATCAAACAAGCGAAAGCTCTTGAAGAAGTGCCACGAGGGCCTGCGCAACGACCGGGCGAAAACCTCCGTATCGAACATCGGCGAACTCGGTATGGTCGAAATGACACGCAAACGCGTCAAAAGCAACTTGGTCCGCACCCTCTCTCAGGCCTGTCCCTACTGCCAGGGCGGAGGAATGGTCCATTCGGTCACGACCATGACCGCCGATGCCCTGCGACGCCTGCAAAACCTGTTTTGCGACTCAAGGGAAAAGAGAGTCATCGTTCAGGTCCACCCAGATCTCTCCCGCCGGCTGCGCGGAGTGAGCAAGAAACTCTTAGACGACCTGGCTAAACAATTTGATCGAGAGATCAGCGTCGAATCCGTCTCCGATTACCACATCCACGAAATCAAAGTGCTGAGCAGCCGGACACGAAAGGAGATCGCCGACCTGAGCGTTTAAGGTCGATGCAGTCATAAGAAGCGGCCGGCGCCGAACAACTCAAACAGAGGGAAGGACAGTTAGCGATGGAGAGAATAGTGCTGATCGCAATGGGGTGGCTATTCGTCGTTGGGGGCGCCATTTTCCTGGGCATATTGGTCGAGCACCTACTCCATCGCCGAAAAATGGCCCGCCTTGACATCAACTTCGATAGGATGAACTTCGACTCGTCCGCCGCCGACCACGCGTCTTCGGACAAGGCCCGGCAACTCCGCCGGAGCGCTTAACTAACGGGGCACGTCTCTTCGTAAAAGTAAGGCGTCGAAGGCCAGACGGCGCCTACTCGAGCACCGCTGTGGCTTCACCGTCATCGGTCGAGGTGAAATTCTCAGCGTCGCTGCCGGAAGGCCCGCTTTCTTCCGTGTCACCCTCTTTGGCGTTTGTGTCCTGGCCTTCCGCATCGACAGGCTCCGGAGAGATTGCCTCCGGCCTCCCGGCCGAAAACGCGTCCAACTCGTCTTCAAACAATTCCGGGCGCGTCGAGCGCAAGGTTATCAAGCGCTGTTGAGCAGCATTACCAACGGTCGAACCGGGAAACACCGCAAGCTGTTCACGATAATATTGGACCGCCCCCTCCACATCACCCGAGCTCTCCAGGCATCTCGCGATGTTGAAGGGCTGCCGCCGGCCAGCCGGCGTATTCGGCCACTTCTCTCTGACTTCACGGTAAACGTCGACCGCGGCATCCGTGTTCCCCTGGTCTTCCTCGACAAACCCCAAGCCCTCGACCGCATCCGGAACAAACGGAAAATTGGGGTAGGTCTCGCGCAGTTCTGTGAAGGCCGTGGTAGCCGCCGGGTAATCGCGCACACTTAGAAGGGCTTCGCCCCGCATATAAAGCGCGTACGGCGCGATAGGTGTCTTCCCCGCCGCGATCGGCGCGAGCGCCTTGGCGCGCTCTTCAGGATCCTCGAGCAAGACGGCCTCTGCATAGGCCGAGGCCAACTGCTGATCGTTCGATTTCGCCGCGATCTTGTAGAGGCCGGTAAAAAGCAATACAGCCACGATGAAGCCCACCCCCACGATATAGTGGAAAGGATTGGCCTGCATGTGCTTCCAGAGCGCCTGAAATTGGTTGCTCTGTTCTTCTTGCGGCGCCCCCACACCGCTCCTCTTTGGAGTCGTAGCCATATCAGGAAAATTCATTCTCCCGTGTCGGGCAGGCGACGTTCCTGGCTTCTCGTCTCGTTACAGCGGCCTGAGCGAGGTTAGGCCCTGCGCCGGCCCATTATCTGGTGTGAGGCTGATGATCAATAACGACCCACCTTTAATGATGCCCGAAACGCTCACGACAACCTGCATCCGCTTGCCCGGCTTTTCAAACGAGAGATGCGCGCCTTCCGCCTGCAAGACACTCGTTAATATCCAGTTAAACTTCGGCGCTTCCTTAATATAAAACTGTGTCACTTCATTGACTGAATGCTTCGATGTGTACACCATGCGCCCGATTTGCAGCGCACTCGACTCATACACAAAGGTCCGCTCCATGTCTTCCTTAACGCCGAGCGGTAGTGGAATATCCGGAAAGCGCGTTTCCAGAGAAGCGGTCAGACCGGTCTCAGCGAAACCCTCGTCCAGAAACGGGTCCTTCTTGTTTCTCTTCCAGAACGGTCCCGATTGGCACGCGCTCAGTACCAATACAGCGATCACGGCAAGGCTAATCGGTCGCAACATGGCGCCCCCCTTTGCACATGGCTCAGCGGCCAGAAAACGGCCCACATCCACCTAAACGTCCATCAGATAATAGCACGCCTGAGAGCCCTGAAACCAGGGCAGATGGCCTGCAGACAGCTCATTCCGGAGGCGGCGAAACCTGGACATCCGCTCATCTTAAGGCCTTGCCTAGCCGTCTGGGGAGAGGCGCTCGGGACCCTCCGAGCCTGCCGTTCGCTCGTAATGCCCCTTGCCATTGCGCCGATATGCCGTGAATCCGCTCTTCTCGAGATTCTTGTCATTAAGCAGGGTCTTGCTGTGAAGGCTACTCGTCATCCCCGCGATATGGATGGGCGTATACACGCGCGTCACCTTTTCACCCGTTTCGGGGTGGAGCATCAAGGGCGGATCGCTCATCTTGCGAAACACCTCGAAGGTTTCTCCGGCGCTCCCGTCATCTTTCAGTATTTGATAAGTATAGACAGGCACGTACCCACGCCTCCGTCTTTGTTGAGGGCCCTAAACTCTGAACGAATTATACCACGTTATGGCACGGGAGCCGATACGGTGCGTCTATCTTGCGGTTGCGCCAGACTTACCGAGCCATGGCTGCTATGAAGATATGGCCTCGTAGGCGGCGATTTTGTCCTCGTGACGCAGGGTTAGGCCGATCTGGTCCCAGCCCTTCAACAGCCGCTCCTTCAAAAACAATTCGATCTCGAAGTCAATGGTCTCACCATCGGGCCTGGTTAGGGTCTGGGCTGCCAGGTCAACCGATAGCGTATAGCCCTCAGTGGCTTCCACCTCCTTGAACAGCCCGTCCATGGCGTCGTCGGGCAAAGTGATCGGCAGGATGCCGTTATTGATGCAGTTGCTATAAAAGATGTCGGCGAAGGACGGCGCGATGATGCACCGGAAGCCGTAATTGTCCAGTGCCCACGGCGCGTGCTCCCGTGACGAGCCACAGCCGAAGTTGGCGCGCGCAAGCAGGATAGACGCGCCATCATAGCGCGGCGCGTTCAGTTCGAAGTCCGGGTTCGGCGATCCGTTTTCCCGAAAACGCCAATCGAAGAACAGCCCGTCCTCGTATCCACTTCGCGCGATTCGCTTGAGAAACTGCTTCGGAATAATCTGGTCTGTGTCGACGTTTTGCCGGTCCAGCGGCGCTACAATACCACGCAAAGTCGTAAACTTCTTCATGCTTTCATACTTCTTCGACGCTTACAGGCGGTTCGCACACCGCGCGGGACTATGGCGCCTAGGTCCATAGCCCTCCGTTGAACGCTCGCCTACCCGTCCGTAGCGTCCCGTTACTTTCTCGCCGCATCAATCCAGATTCTTAATCCGGCCCGCTAAATGAAATCCCGGCCGGAGACGATCTATCAAGCATCTCACCTGCTGGAAGCTCTTCCTTATCTCGGCGGCACTGGTGTACCCCCTGGTGGACCCCCTGGACGCCCTGGACCTCCTGGACCCCGTGGACCCCCTGGACCCCCTGGAGGTGGACCCCCTCCTGGAGGTGGTTGGGTGCCGGACACCCCTTCTTCGTCTTCGGCGCTGCCACAACCAACCATGAACAGCGCTATCGACATGATTGCGATCAATGCTACAGTTTTTCTCAGGATGTCCATCTACCTTCCTCCTTTGGCCATTTCCCGAAGCGGCTTCACCATGCCGCCCGAGTCCTCATACTGGTCCGAGGCGATGAAATCGACGCCCGCCTCGATGGCCGCGGGCACCAAGGCCGCGCGGCCTTCTCATATTATCCAATATCATAC
>JASJYE010000304.1 GCA_030123645.1 Candidatus Hydrogenedentota bacterium
GGGGAATGACGTGGGGGGGGTGCGTGCGGACGCGCGTCCCTCCCACGTGTGGATTTCGGGGGTGGGGCTATAGCGCGATGGATTCGCCGATGCGGGGGAGGAATTTGTTGCGGCCGTTGCCGGAGTGGCGGTGCATCCAATCGAGGGCGGGGGGGTCGCCGTGGACGTAGATGAGGTTTTTGGACTGGATGGTGTCGACGATTTGGATGAGTTCCTGGCGGTGGGCGTGGGCGCTGAAGTGGTACCACTGGATGTCTTCGAGCTGGATCGTGACGGCTTCGCCGCCGGTCTGGAAGATGAATGGGTCGCCTTTCTGTGCCTGGCGCAGCTTGTAGCCGAGGGTGTCGGGGTCGCAGTAGCCGACGAAGAAGATGCCGTGGCGCGGGTCGCGGACGAGGTGCTGCGCGATCATTGCCGAAGGCGTGTTTTCGATGAGCATGCCCGCGGTCGCCACGATGATGCACGGGTCTTTGATGAGTTTTCTGGCTTCGACGGGGTCCCAGACGTCGCCGATGCTCTCGAACTCGTCCAGCGGGACCAAGTCTGAGTTGGGGCGGAGCTCGTGGCGGAAGCGGTCGTAGATCTCGTAAATAGCACGGCCGAGACCCGAGGCGTAGATGCGGACGTAGGGGATCTTCCCGGTGTCTTGCAGGAGCGCGAGAATGTTCAGCACCTCCTGCGTGCGCCCGAGCGCAAAAGACGGCACAAGGACGACACCCTCGCGATCGATGACGCGGTTGATGCCTTCGGCGAAGCGCGCTATTTCGTCTTCATAGACTACACGGTCCGCTTCTTCGTTCGCGCCATAGGTCGATTCGATAATGAGCGTGTCCACCTTCGTCGCTTCATCCGGAACCACGAAGGCCGGCATTAGTTCCTGGTCGACCGCGCACACGTCACTGGTATAGAAGACGGTGTGGTCGGTGCCCTTGACAAGCACGCTCGCGCTGCCCAGGACGTGTCCCGCTTGAGAAAAAGAAACTCGAACGGGACTGTCCGGCAGAAGCGCAAACTCTTGGCCCATCGGAATGCCGTACAGCCTCCGTACGGCGAATTCGACGTCCCTGTGATCGTAAAGCGGGTAATCCTCGATGCCCCGCTCGAGATGGATCTTCTCCATCACGGACACGCTGTTGTGGAGCATGCGGTCCAGGATGCGCACGCTCGGCACGGTCGCGTAGGGGACCGTCGTAGGAAACATCTTCAGCAGGTAGGGAAGTGCGGCGCAGTGGTCGTGGTGGGCGTGCGAGATGATGACGGCGTCCGGGGGCTTACGCAGAAGCGAGAAATCGGGCAGCGAGCTCTTCCCGTCCTTCTTGGGGTGCAGCCCGCAGTCCAGCAGGAGGGTCAGTCCGTCGATTTCAATAAGATGGGCGCTTGCGCCGACTTCCCCCACGCCTCCGAGAGAAGTGAAATACGCGGTGTTTTCAGGCATCCGCGACATTTTAGGCGCGGGGCCTGCGATTGTCAATTCGGGCCGACCTGTTTATCTAATACACACCTTTACAAGAATCGGGCCGCGTCTGCGCGCATGCGGCCAAACAAGCCGTCGCCCAACCCTACCAGAAGTGTGTCGAGCAGCACGATCGGAAGGCCAAGAACGTTCTGGTAGCAGCCTTCGTAACGCGCGACCAGCAGGCTACCCGGCCCATCGACCGTGTAGGCGCCTGCACGATCGAGCGGGCGAACGGCCTCGACGAAGCGCTCGATATGCTCTTCGGAGAGTGTCCGGAAGGTGACCGCGGTGCGCTCGACGCCCCCGGCTTCCTGGCCGCTGTCCGTGTTGACTACCGCGACTCCTGTCAGAACTTCATGCCTCTTTCCGGAAAGAAGGCGCAGCATGTGGCGCGCTTCGTCCAGGTCGGCGGGCTTGCCCATAATCCGCTCTTCCAAAACGACGATCGTATCCGCCCCGACGACAATCGCCGACTTGGCGATCTGGCGCGCGACGTCGTCGCGCTTGGCGACGGCATTGCCCAGGGCGACGTCTTTCGGTGCGCCCTCGAGGGACTCGGCGGCGCCGCTCACTTGGACAATTGCGTCGATACCGAGCGCTTCGAGTAGAGCGCGCCGCCTGGGCGAGGCGGATGCCAGGACGATGGGGATCACGGCGCGGCCACGCCCTCGATCAACGGCTCGGACTCTACCCGGCCTTCCTCCGCGCGTGGGAGCTGCAGGCCTTCCGGACCTACCGTGCCCGCGTACACGTCGTTGTCGACGATCACTGTGCCCTCGGGCAGAGAAAGATGCGTCTTATCGGCATCCGGCTCTCCGTTGAGCTTGAAGTCCGATATCTTGAACTCAACGTGCGATTCTTTGTCGTTGATGATGAGGATTTCCCCGGGCAAATAATCGCCCTTTCGTAGCTGGAGCGTGATCTTCTCAAAATAACCTTCGTCCGCATCCTCCTCCTTCGGCTCGAATTCAAGCGCGAGCGCGTAGAGCGAGGCGTCCCTAGGCGGGAGCAAGCGCACGTTATACGCCTCCTGCAACCGCTCCGCGTTGTGTTCGAAACCAAGATAGAAGGCCTCCGACTCCGGCCGGTCTTCGAGGTCGAATATTTGAAGCTGCTCGAGCTCGGGGTCGTATTCATAGGCGCGCAGCATGTCGATCATATACACCAGGGGCGGATCGTCGTAGCGGAAGATCAGGCGCTTTGGCCGCACGTAAACGATCCGTCCTTCAGAGACGTCAGTATCGTCGGGCGTCACGGTCGTTTGGACGAAGGTCGCCTCCAGCAACTCGATCGCATTTCGGCTCTCGGAGAAGGTCGTGAAAAATTCCATGAGCGACGCATCGCCGCCCTCGGCATTGGCGCATACGGCCAAGACCAGTGTCCATGCCAGCATCCTTGCACCCTCTTGATTAGGCCCTAGTCCCCGCCGTTCAGAATGGAATTCACCCTGGCCCGATCGATTTCGGGGATCGAGTTGGACTCGACCGCGCTCAGCAGCCGGATGTGACTGTCAAGCGCCGCGTTCAGCTCCGCTGCCAGCCGATCGCGCTGGCTGCGCAAGGCATCAATCTCCTGCGCAAGCGTGGCGGGGGAGGAAGCGGCGTCCGAGGCGTAATCTTCCTCACGCGCACGCGAGTTCTGCAGCAAGGCCGATGCCTCCCGCTTCGCTGCTGCGACAATGTGATCGGTGAAGTTAAGGGCAGAGGACAGCGCCGTCCGCAGTTCGACCTGTTCCAGTTGCTGCGCATCGATCTGGACCTTGAATTCCTTGTTCTCGTCGATAAGAGATTCCAGCACATCGGCCGCACGCTCAACGTAGTGGTCGACGTCATGCGTCTTGTATCCGCCGAACAACGCGCGGCGAAAAATTGAATTCGGGGATTGCGTCAATTCCAGCGCAGTGTCGCTCAACGTCCCGGGCTGTTCCAGTGCTTGCTCACTCATAGTTCTGCTCCTCATTCCGTTTGATGCCAACAATACGCCAAATGCTTCCCGCCGCACCGCGTACCATTCGGGCCGCGGTTATTTTCCAAGCTCCTGCGAACGTGCCGCCGCCGCTTCCATAGCGGCCCGTACCACACCGTCCAGGTCCCGCTGCTCGAAACACGCCAAGGCGGCCTCCGTCGTCCCTCCTTTCGAAGTGACCCGCTCACGCAGCGTGGCCGCCGATTCGCCGGACTCCTTTAGGAGTAACCCCGCGCCGTAAAGCGTTTGACCCGCGAGCCGCGTGGCCTGGTCCTCGGGCAGCCCAAGGCTCACCCCGGCCTTCACACACGCCTCCACGAAGGCGAAAAAATAGGCCGGGCCGCTCCCGCTCAGGGCTGTAACCGCATCGAGCGCCGACTCGGGAAGCCGCTCGGCAATGCCGACCGACTCGAAGATGGCCTC